>JBIOVW010000077.1:0-22080 GCA_044867945.1 Nakamurella sp.
GCGCTCGCCGATGGCCGATCTGCCCCTCGGCGCGACGTTCGGCACCCTGGTGCACGCGGTGCTCGAGACGACCGACCCGAGCGCGCCCGACCTGCCCGGTGAGGTGCGGGCGCGATGCGCGGAACAGCTGGCCCGGGTTGGCTTTCCGCTCGAGCCCGATGCGCTGGCCGGGGCGCTGGTCCCGGTGCTGCGAACCCCGCTCGGCCCGCTGGCCGACGATCTCGCGCTG
Source organism: Nakamurella sp. (assembly GCA_044867945.1). Taxonomy (GTDB): domain Bacteria; phylum Actinomycetota; class Actinomycetes; order Mycobacteriales; family Nakamurellaceae; genus Nakamurella. The sequence continues at coordinate 230 of JBIOVW010000077.1, forward strand.
TCCGACATCGGCACCCGGGACCGGCTGACCGAGCTGGAGTTCGAACTGCCGCTGGCCGGCGGGGACCGGGGCGGCGCCGATCTGACGCTGGGCCACCTCGCGCCGGTCATCCGGCGCTGCCTGCCCCCTTCCGATCCGCTGGCCGGATACGCGGACCGACTGGCCTCACCGGCGTTTTCCGGCCTGTCCCTGCGCGGCTACCTGACCGGGAGCCTGGACGCCGTGCTGCGCCTGCCCGGATCCCGCTACCTGGTGGCCGACTACAAGACGAACTGGCTGGGGGACTTGGACTCCGGGGCGCCGCTGACCCTGTGGGACTACCGTCCGGATGCGTTGGACGAGGTGATGGCCGGCTCCGACTATCCGCTGCAGGCCATGCTGTACACCGTCGCGTTGCACCGGTTCCTGCGCTGGCGGCAGCCCGGATACCAGCCGGCCAGGCACATCGCCGGTGTGCTCTACCTTTTCGTCCGCGGCATGGCCGGACCGGACACTCCCGTGCTCGACGGGCAGCCGTGCGGGGTGTTCGGGTGGGCGCCGCCGGTCGACCTGGTCACCGGGCTGTCGGATCTGCTGGACGGTCGCGCATGAGCACAGGGTGGGCGGGAGTGGATGGGGTGAGCAGCACCCCCACGGATCCCAACGACCGGCGGCTCGCGCTGGGTGCGACCGGGTTGCTGCGGGCGGCGAACGCGGCCGACGTGCTGACCGCGGCCGACGTGCACGTGGCGACCCGGATGGCGCAGCTCGCCGGCGAGCCCGACGACACCGTCCGGCTCGCCGTCGCGATGGCCGTCCGCGGTGTGCGCAGCGGGTCGGTGTGTGTCGAACTCGACCAGGCCCGCGCCACCCTGCTGCTCGCCGACCCCGACGGAGCCTGGCCGGAGGTGCCGGGGTGGCGGGACGCGGTGCTGGCCAGTCCGCTGGTCGGCGAGCACCGGCCGTTGCGGTGGGAGTTCGATCTGCTCTATCTGGACCGGTACCGCGCGCAGGAGCAGCAGGTGCGCGACGATCTGCTCGCCCGGCGCGGGCAATCGCCGCCCGTCGTCGACGACGTCGCGCTGACCGTCGGCCTTGACCGGTTGTGCGCCGGAGGCGACCATGGGCAGCGCCGCGCAGCGGAACTCGCGGCGACCGGGTGGACCACGGTGATCGGCGGCGGCCCCGGAACGGGCAAGACCACCACCGTGGCCAGGATTCTCGCGCTGCTGATGGGGCAGCCTGGCCCGCCGCCGCGGGTCGCCATGGCCGCACCGACCGGCAAGGCGGCCGCCCGGCTGCAGGCCGCGGTGCAGGCCCAGGCCCTGGAACTGGCGGCTCAGGACCGGCACGACCTGCCGACGCTGACGGCGTCGACCCTGCATCGGCTGCTCGGCTGGTTGCCCGGCCGCAGCCAGCGCTTCCGGCACGACCGGGACAACCGGCTCCCGTTCGACGTCGTGGTTGTCGACGAGACCTCGATGGTGTCGCTGACGATGATGGCTCGGCTGCTGGAGGCGGTCCGACCCGACACCCGGCTGATCCTGGTCGGCGACCCCGACCAGCTGGCGTCCGTGGAGGCCGGTGCGGTGCTGGCCGACCTGGTCGCCGGGCTCACCGGAACGGTGTCGACGACGGTGTCGACGCCTGTGTCGATGCCAGGGCCGGCCGGGGTCGGGACGGGGGTCGCGCTGCTGGACCGGACCTGGCGGTTCGGCGGCGACATCGCCGACCTCGCGGCGGCGGTGCGAGCCGGGGACGCCGACCGTGCCATGACGGTGCTCGCCCGACCGGGGGCCGAGGTTGGCTTGGTGATGCCCGAAGATGCCTGCGGCACGGGCCATCTCGTTGAGGCGGTGCGCCCGGATGTGGTCGGCGCGGCCGCGGCCGTGCGCGCCGCCGCGGACGACGGGGATGCCCGTGAGGCGCTGGCGCGACTGGATCAGCACCGGCTGCTGTGCGCGCACCGCACCGGCCCGCGGGGTATTCAGGAGTGGACCCGGCGGATCGAGAACTGGCTGGCCGCAGACGATCTGCTGCCGATGCACCGGGACTGGTACCCAGGACGGCCGGTGCTGGTCACCGCGAACGACTACTCGCTGCGGTTGTTCAACGGGGACGTCGGCGTCGCCGTCCGGGTCGGCGAGCGGCTGCGGGTGGCGTTCGGCCAGCAGGGCCGGATCGTTGACTACGCCCCGGGCCGGCTCGCCGACGTGCAAACCGTGCACGCCATGACGGTCCACCGCAGCCAGGGCAGCCAGTTCGACCGGGTGACCGTCGTGCTGCCGGAGGAGGATTCGCCGCTGTGCACCCGGGAACTGCTGTACACCGCACTGACCAGGGCGCAGACCCGAGTCCGGTTGATCGGCACCGAGGCCGAGCTGCGGGCTGCGATCGCCCGTCCGGCCGCCAGGGCAAGCGGGCTGCGGCTGCGGATGGCCGGCACCCGCTGAAATGTGCATCGGGTTCCCGACCGGCGAGTGCGACGACCGATCGGGACCTTGGACCCTTGCCCCGCCCCGTCCCCAACCGCCAGGGTTGAATCAAGGCGCAAGGGAGCTGACCATGAATGACATCCACGAACGGTCCACCAATCTCATCGTTGTCGGCATCGACGAATCCGAAGGGGCCCGCGCTGCCGCGGAGTGGGCGGCCAAGGAGGCCCTGCAGCGGCACGCGAGCCTGCACCTGGTGACCGCATACCCCACCCGGATCAGTGCCGGCGTCGCCGACGTGATCCCCGGCATCGCAAACCAGGAGGCCCTCAACGAGCTGCAGCGCCAACTCCGGGCCGAACTGATTGCGGCCCACCCGGGCCTTCGGGTGACCGGGATCGTGGCGTACGAGGAGCCGATCCCGTTGCTGCTGCGGGAGTCCGAGCACGCGTTGATGCTGGTGGTGGCCACCCGTGGGGCCGGAAGGTTCAGTCACGTCGCGATGGGATCGGTCGCCTTCGGCGTCACGTCCCGCGCCAAGGTCCCGGTGATCGTCGTGCGACCGGGGACCGATTTCACCGAACCAAGGGGACCGGTAGTGGTCGGTGTCGACGGTTCGCCGGTCAGCGAGCAGGCCCTGGCGTTCGCTTTCGAGGCGGCCGCCGTGCGCGGAACATCGCTGCTCGCGGTGCACGCCTGGGACACGGACCGGGCGTTCGATCCGGAGGCCTCGCCGGCCGACGTCGAGCGGGTCACCCTGGACGACCTGGAACAGGTCGAGCGGGTCGTGGTCGCCGAACGGCTGGCCGGGTGGTCCGAACGCTACCCGGATGTGCCCATCGACACCGTGCTGCTGACCGAACGTCCCGGCGACGGGTTGGAGCGCCTGAGCAAGAAGGCGCAGCTGGTGGTCGTCGGCAGCCGCGGCCGCAACCGGTTCGCCGGCGCCGTGCTCGGCTCCACCTGCCAGCACCTGATCGTGCACGCAGGCAGCCCGGTGGCGGTGGTCCGGCCGGACGACCGATAGTCACCGCGACGGCGCCCGCCGCGACACGGTCCGGGACGAAACCTCACGCGTCGGTGTGACAAGGATGCTTGACATCGAGAATGGTGTCAAGCATCCTTGACTCATGATGACAAGCAACCTTGACAGCTCCGGTCAGAGTCGTGGCGACCGGGCGAAGGCCCGCGCCTACCTGCGGGACTTCCTGCCCGCGATGCTGACGTACATCGTCGTCCTCGCCCTGGTCCTGGTGTTCGGCGACCTCGGCGGCACCTCGCCGTGGCGGTTCGTCTGGGCCGTGCTGCCGGTGCTGCCGGTGATCTGGATGGCCGTTGCGGTCATCCGGCATCTGCGGCGGCTGGACGACTACCAGCAGCGGCTGAACCTGCAGGCCCTTGGGGTCGGCTTCGCGGTGGCGATGTCCGCCGCGGTCAGCATGGGTCTGCTGGAGTCGGCCGGGCTGCAGACCCAGGCCACCGGCTGGATCATCTTCGGCGCCGGGATGGCCGGGTGGGGGATCACCGCCATCGTCGTCGGCCGGCGATGACAGACGCCACGATGAAGAACACCTTGCGGACGCTGCGCGAGGCCATGGGCTGGACCCAGGGCGCCCTCGCCGACCAACTCGACGTGTCCAGGCAAACGGTCAACGCGCTGGAAACCGGTAGGTACGACCCCAGCCTGCCGCTGGCGTTCCGGATCGCGCGGCTGTTCGACCGGCGGATCGAGGAGGTCTTCGACCCGGACGGATGAATCGCCCTCCGCTCGAATCACGATCAGGACGGGACCGCCACCAGATGCGAACGGGCATGGGCGGTGAATTCGTCCGCCGCCTCGATCGGGCTGGCGTGACCGACCCCGTCGAGAATGACGAGCCGGGATGCGGGGATCGCCGAGTGCATGGCTTCGCCGACTCGGCGTGGCGAGCGGCTGTCCGACCCACCGGTGATCAGCATGGTCGGCACCGCGATCGTGGGCAGGACCGCGCGCAGGTCGGCCTCGGCCGACGCCCGAGCCATCGCCCGGAACCCGACGGGATGGAACTCCGCGACGGATCGGGCGAACTCGGCCACCCTGTCCGGTGGAGCCGTGGCCGAGAACATGGACGGCAACATGGCCGCGGTGAAGTCGTCCGGCGACAGCTGTGATGCGTTCAGGCTTCGGTCCAGCCGACCGGCCACTTCCTCGGCCGGCAGCGAGCCGGTCCAGCCGGCGTAGGCGCCGGCCAGCAGCAGGGACCGGACCACCGTCGGTTCCTCGCGGTACAGGTCCAGCGCCAGGATGCTGCCGAACGACAGCCCGACCAGGTGGCAGGATCCAAGGCCCAGGAGGCGCAGGAACCTGGACAGGCACCGCGTGTAGTCCACCAGCCGGAACGACTCCGGCGGATCAGCGGATTGCCCGGCACCGGGAGCGTCCCACGCCACAACGGTGAAATCATCGGCCAGATCGGCGATCTGCCGATGCCAGGTCGACCACGAATCTCCGACGAAGCCGTGCAGCAACACGACGGGTTCGCCCGTTCCCGCGCGGTGGTAGGCCACCCGCAGGCCGTCGACCTCGACGGCGTCCATCTTCACCTCCGAACCGGTGCGATGTGGTCGGCGCATCCAACACCCTCAGCATGGACCCCCGGGGTGCAGACGACCACGCCGCACCGAGGGCGCGGGGCGAGGTCGACCGCGCCGCCATGGGGCCGCAGGAAGGATGGGCGTTCGGGTCCCTTCACCGAGGTTCTGCCGGTGGGTACGGGAAGGTCCCGGTGTCGACCAGGGCCGCGGCCAGCTCGGCGATCTTCATGTTGTGCTGTTGCGAGACCCGCCGGAGGCGGTCAAAGGCCTCGTCGGCGGTCACCCCGTCGCGGAGCATGATCATGCCCATCGCCTGCCCTATCCGGCTGTGGGCGAGCAGCCCACGCTCCAGGTGATGCCGCCGACGGCTCTCGAGCACGAGGGTCGACACGTGCGCGGCGACGGTCCGGATGTGGCGCAGCCCACTGGCCCGGACCGGAACGCGGTCGTCGGAGTACAGGGTGAGGGCGCCGAGCGTCGGTCCTGCGTGCAGCCGCACCGCGACCACGGCGCGGGCGCCCGCGCCGATCGCGGCCGGTGACCACCGAGGCCATCGCCTTTCGGTCGTCAGGTCCTTGGGCATCTCCACATCGGTGCGCAGCACGTCATGGGCGGGTCCTTCACCGGTCTGCCATTGCAGCCGATCGCACAGCTCGGCGAGCGGCCCGGTGCCGGCGCACGTTTCGAGGGCGCCCGACACGTCCGTGATGGCGACCGCGCCCGATGTCCAGGGACCACCTCGGAGCGCGACCTCGGTCAACAGCCGTGCCCCGTCCGCGAGCGGCAGGGTGGCGGCGCGGCGCACCGTCTCCGCGATGGCCGGTGCGGAGATTCCCGGCCGATCACCGAGCATGCCGTCCGACGCCGGATGGCTGACTGCACCGTCGTTGGGCGCGAGGCCGGTCATCGCCGATCCGGGAGCATTGCCGGAGCGAGAACATCTGCGACCGCGCGGAACCGGGACATCGACCCCTTCCTCTCCACGGCGCCTGGGACAGCCCCCGCATGACGACCGACCCAACTCAAACACTCCTTTAGGGTGGTCCGGCACACCCCTAAGGAGGTTATGGTCCCTGGATGGCAGGCGACTCCGGTTCGTCGCCGGTGCGGATCGCGCTGGTCGACGACTACGACGTGGTGGTGTTCGGACTCGCCCAGATGCTGGAGCCCTACCGCGGTCGGGTGAGCGTCGTGGAGCTGGACGTCAACCAGCCGGTCAGCGAGACCGTGGACGTTGCTCTTTACGACACCTTCGCCCAGCCTGAGTGTGACCACGACGACGTACGCAGCCTGATCGGCAATCCGCGCGCCCGCAAGGTCGCGATCTACACGTGGAGCTTCCACCCGACCCTGATCGAGGCCGCCCGGCGCAGCGGAGTGCACGGCTACCTGGCCAAGTCGCTCGCGGCTCGCGAACTGGTCGCCGCACTCGAGGACGTGCACGCCGGGCGGATCGTGGTCAGCGACCCACCGCGCAGGGTGACCAGCGCACCGGGATTGAACTGGCCCGGTCGGGACGAGGGGCTGACCGACCGCGAGTCGGAGATCCTGGCGTTGATCACCCAGGGTCACAGCAATGCGGAGATCGCCACCCTGAGCTATCTGAGCCCGAACACCGTCAAGTCCTACATCCGGTCGATCTACCGCAAGATCGACGTACGCAGCCGCACCCAGGCCGTCCTGTGGGGAGTCAACAACGGGTTCGCGCCGAGCAGCCACCGGATCGATCTCTGGCGCGGTTCACCGCCACGGTGACCCGTGCGTCCGGTCGCACCGTCCAGTGGTGAACACACCGGGTTCTCGGCGTCGTTGATGCCCGACTGGGAACAACCCGGACTGGGAACAACCCCGACTGGGAACAACAAGGTGGTAGGTCGGATCCGACGGCGTGGTGGGGGACCGCACCACGCCGCTCCCGCGGCAGGTCTTCGAGGTGGACGAACGATGGATGATCGCACACGCACCCTGCTGATCCTCGGCGCGAGCGGTGACCTCACCGGCCGGCTGCTGCTGCCCGCGGTCGGCGAATTGCTGAGCAGTTCGGTGGGGCCGACATCGCTGCAGCTGCTGGGCGCCGGGGCGGAGGACTGGGATCGGCAGAAATGGTCGTCGCGGGTGCGCACCAGCTTCGACGGTGTGCACGCGTCCGGCGGCCGCATCGACGCGGTGCTGGCCGACACGTCGTACACCCAGGCGGATGTCACGAAGTCGGCGGACCTGCGGAAACTGATCGATCGGTGTGACGGCGCCCCCGTGATCTACTTCGCCCTGCCGCCCGCAGTCACCGCCAGGGCCTGCACGGCGCTGCACGAGATCGAACTGCCGCCGGGCTCCTCCCTGGTGCTCGAGAAGCCGTTCGGGGTTGACGAGCGCAGCGCCGCGGACCTGAACCAGATCATCGGCGCGTTGGTGCCGGAGGACCACATCCAGCGCATCGACCATTTCCTGGGCAAGTCGACGGTGCTGAACCTGCTGGGTCTGCGCTTCACCAACCGGCTGTTCGAGCCCCTGTGGAGTGCCGACCACATCGCTTCCGTGGACATCGTTTTCGACGAGACACTGGCCCTCGAGGGCCGCGCCCGCTATTACGACGGCGCCGGAGCCCTGTCCGACATGATCCAGAGTCACCTGCTGCAGGTGCTCGCCCTGATCGCGATGGATCCACCGGCCAGCATGCACGCGGTCGATCTGCGTGACCGCAAGGCGGACGTGCTGCGCGCGTGCCGGGTGTGGGCGAGCGACCCGACGGTGGCCACCCGCAGGGCCCGGTACACGGCGGGCACCATCGAGGGTCGAACGCTGCCCGCCTATGCCGACGAGCCCGGGGTCGATTCCCTGAGGGGCACCGAGACCCTGGCCGAGGCGACGTTCGAGGTGGACACCTGGCGTTGGGCGGGGGTGCCCTTCCGGCTGCGCTCGGGAAAAGCGCTGGCGGCCAAGCGCAAGGAGATCGTCCTGACTTTCAGGTCCGTGCCGCGCACGCTGCCGGGCCTGACGGGGCTGACCGAACCCACCCGGTTGCGGATCTCGATGGGCCCGGACCGGATTCAGATCGATCTGAACATCAACGGACCGGACGACCCGTTCGGGATCGACCGGGTGTCGCTTGCCGGGGACTTCAATCCGGGCCGGTTGCCCGCGTACGGCGAGGTGATGGCCGGGGTGTTCGAGGACGACCCGACGCTGTCAGTGCGCGGCGACACCGCAGAGGAATGCTGGCGGATCGTCGATCCGATCCTGCGGGCCTGGCGGGAGGGCGCGGTGCCGTTGGACGAGTACCCGGCCGGCTCAGCGGGCCCCGGGTCCTGGTAGCGCCGTGCGCCGGGAGAATGGGGCAATGACGCGGTACGCCATCGACGCGTCGGTCGCCATCCGGCTCGCCCGTGAGCACGTCACGGTGGGCGCGGAACACCAGCTGGTTGCCGCGAGTTCGCTACGCTCGCAGGTTCTCTCGCTGCTCTACCGCGGAGTTCGGCGTGGCGAGCTGAGCAGGCCGACAGCCCTGGCCATTCTCGACGGCGTCACAACCATGCGCATTCGTCTTCTCGGTGACCGGGTCTCCCGGGTGGCCGCGTGGCGGCTCGCGGAGCAACTGGGCTGGGACGACACCGCCGTCGCGGAATGTGTCGCGGTCGCGCAGTTGCAGGCGGATGCATTCGTCACGCTGGATCCCGAGCTGGCGCATCGGCTGTCGGGCCTGGTCGCGACGGCGCCGTTCGAGGCACTCCTCGCGAACCGAGCGGCCGGCACCGTCGGGTGAGTCCGGGTGCGTCCCGGTCGAGATCCACAAGCGGAGCCTTCTTTGGCTGCCGGCGTGGATCTGGCAGGCGCGAGAGCCATTCACTGCCGGTGCCGGACCGTGGTTTCATCGCGGTGGCCCTCAGGGGTGGGGTCCGCCTCGTCCGGCAGCGGTGCGGGGCTGCCGATCGCACCGGCGGCATCGTCGCCGAAGCCTGCCTGGACGTCGGGCGGCGGTTCGGTGTCGGACATGGCCGGCTTGCCCTGCGCCGGTGTGACGTGGGGTTCGCTGTCGTTCTCGGTGTCACGAGAGACCACGGTGCTGCCTCCGCTGATCGTGAGTGGTTTGTGCGCGCTGTCCCAACGGTGGTACCCGCCCTGCGGTTCACCAATCGTCCCGTCGGAGTGGCCCACACCGGGTAGGCGATGAGCCGGCGCCGCGCTGCTCGTCTGCCTGTCCGGGTGCAGGATCGGATCGAGAAGGATCGGGGTGATGTGCGCGATGCCGACGCTGCTGGACATGGCGATCTCCCTGGACGGCTACGTGGCCGGGCCGGGTGGCGGCGATGCCGGGCTCTACGACTGGTATTTCGACCCGCCCCCGGCGAGCGCGCCGATCATCGACGAGTTGATCGCCACCACGGGTGCGATCGTCATCGGGCGCGGTGCGTACGAGGCCGGCGGCGACGGCGGCTGGGACGACACTCCCTATCGGGTGCGGCACGTCGTCATCACCCACCGACCCCCGGAACGCCCGCCGGACCGGGCGGTCGACTTCGTGTTCGCCGGTGGTGTGGCCCAGGCGATGGAGCTTGCCGCGGCGGCGGCCGGCGACCGCTGGGTGGCAGTCGGCGGCGGCGCGGACATCGCCCGTCAGCTGCTGGCCGGCGGGTTGGTGGACGAACTGCAGCTGCACGTGGTGCCGGTGATCCTCGGTGCCGGACTGCGCCTGTTCGAGCCGTCGACCGGCGCGCATCGGCTCCGGGTGCTGCGGGTCGTCGAGTCGGTGGGCGTCACGCACCTGCGGTACGCGATCGACCCGACGGTCGGGCGCGGTTCCTGACAACATCTCATGTCCGGAGATTCGTCGCCGACCCCGGTACTGCAACGGACCTCGAAGGCCCTCGCCGGTCCGAGCAGTCCTTCGCCTACTCGGGATCTTCCTCCGGCTCGAACGTGTCCGGATCATTGCGGGCGCCGATGCCAACCCCCGTTTCCGGGTTCGGGATTTCCTCCCGCGGAACGGGTCGGTCCTGGTTGCCGCCGGGTAGATCGTCGGTGACACTCACGAGATTCTCTTTTCCCTCGGTGTGCTTCGGTGTCGCAGCCCCGAACGAGCCCCTACGGCATACCACGGTGCCATTGCCGACGGCAACGGTTCCGTCCGACAACCGCTGCCGGGAAAGATGAAGCGATGACCGCCGACTACCGCGACACCGACGAGTTCCGTGACGCCCGGTTCACCCACGTCGACCTGTCGGGAGCCACGTTCCGCGACTGCGACCTGCGCCGGGTCAAGGTCGTCGACTCCTGGTTGACCGACCTGAACGTCTCCGGCGAGTTGGGCAGCATCCGGGTCAACGACGTGGACGTGACCGGATACGTCGAGGGTGAGTTGGACCGTCGGCATCCGGAACGGGTCCAGGTCCGCGACATGAGCACCACGGACGACTACCGAGCAGCCTGGGACACCATCGAACGCCTGTGGGCGCAAACGATCTCGCGGGCCGAGCGGCTGCCCGAACCGACGCTGCACGAGCGGGTGGACGACGAATGGTCGCTGGTGCAGACCCTTCGGCATCTGGTGTTCGCCACCGACGCCTGGGTGCTGCGGGCGGTGCTCGACGAGCCTGTGCCGTACCACCCGCTCGGTCTGACGCACACCGGGTATCCAGCACAAGCCGCCGCCGCGCTGGGTATCGACCTGACCGCCGACCCGCCCTATGCCGATGTGCTGCTGGTGCGCGCGGACCGGCTGCGAAGGGTCCACGACGTCGTCGACGCGCTGAGCGGCGCCGAGTTGGACCGGCCGACGACGCAGCCGCCCGCGCCCGGATACCCCGAGCAGGTCCGCACGGTGGGCTACTGCCTACGCGTGCTGATGAGCGAGGAGTGCGAGCATCGCCGGTACGCCGAACGTGATCTGTCCGTCCTCGAGGCACGCGGCAGGTGACCGACGGGGACACCCCGCGGGGGAGCGTCAGCCGGTGGTCCGGACCGCGGCGATCACCATCGCCGGTCCGATCGCCGCCGCGCCCGGCTCGGGGGAGATCAGGTCGAACCGGTCCAGGCCCGGACCCGATTCCAACGCGACGGCGACCATGCAGCCGTCGAGCACGTCGCCGGCCTTTCCGACCACCAGAGCGGGTGCGTCGGCGTCCGGCCCGGACACCATCAAGTTCACCGCGCGGCACGGGCGGTCGAGGTCGATCAGGTCCACGTCGTCGTCGCCGGTGAACCGGGCGACCGTTCGTTCGGGCACCGGGAACTGGGCGCCGTTCACGGTGAGGATCACCGAACCGCCGACCGGGCAGAATTGTCGTAGCACCCCGGGCAGCGCAGAGAACTCACCCGGCTCGATGAGATCGGCGATGCTCAGCCGCCATGCGGCCCCGCCGGACAGTTCCCGGCCCCGGTCCCAGGACACAAGCTCACAGGTCGCGCCCTTGCCGTTGCGCCACGGAACCCGCGGCGCATCGGCGTACCTGGCCAGAATCCGCATCCCACGATCCTGGCAGCGGCCTCGGGTGCGAGCCACCCGGTTCCTCGGTCCTGGTCCCGGGAGCGAGGGCCGGGCCGACCTGTGCTTGATGGCGGCCTCGCAAGCTAACCTGCGACACGTGGGATCGATCCGGGGGCGGCTGCTGCGTTCCGGTGCGGTCGCCGCGATCTCGGTCGTGGTGGGCGCGGCCGCGCACGGCATCGCCGGCGGTCCGCTGCCACCGGCGGAACGGTTGATCCTGCTCACCCTCATTGCGACCGGCGCGGCCTTCCCCGTCTATCGGCGCTCCGCGCCGGGGCCGGCCGCGGTGCCGCTGCTCGGCCTGGCGCAGTCGGTGCTGCACCCGGCCTTCATCTGGGCGGCCGGCACGCCCGGCGATGAACACGCCAACCATTCCGCGCACTCCGGTGCGTCGGGGATGAGCATGCTGGTGGCGCACCTGGCCGCCGGGTTGGTCGCGGCGGCGCTGGTCGTGCTGACCGACCGACTGCTCACCGCGGCGGTGCGGATGCGGTTGGATCTTCTGTGGGATCGTCTGTGGGATCGGCTGCTGGCCGTCCGGCCCGGATTGCCGCCCCCGGTCGATCGGTTCGTGACCGCCATCCCTTCGTCGCCGCCGACTCGCGGCCGACGGTCCGCGTTCATCCATCCGGCACCTCGCCGCGGCCCCCCTAGCCCGGCGGCAACCTGACGTCATCCCGACCGGTTCTGCCCGGCCGGGCGATCCCACTCGGCACGGTGATGCCGGCCAACCGCGCCCGCGTCATTCGCGGGCGACCCGCGCGGGTTTCGTCGTTGCCCGCTCGGCGTGGCGCTGCACCGTGCCTTGCACACTCAATCGAGGAGTTTCCTGTGAGTCCATCGTTCTTGCGCAATGGTGCCCGGGCCACGGTCGTGGCCGCCGGCGTGCTCGCGTTGTCGTTGACCGGCGCGCTGGCCGCCGGCGCCCACGTGTCGGTATCCGCGGACACCACCGCCGCCGGGTCGTACGCCCTCCTGACGTTCGGCGTCCCACACGGCTGTGACGGGTCGTCGACGACGAGGATCGCGATCAAGATCCCGGACGAGATCAACGCGGTCACCCCAACGGTGAACCCGAACTGGGACGTGCAGAAGGTGATGGTGCCGCTGGATCCACCGGTCACCGATGGTAGAGATAACGGTGGCAACCAGCTGACCGAGCGGGTGGACCAGATCGTGTACACCGCGAGGACGCCGCTGCCGGCGGACCTGCGGGACGCGCTGGTGCTCTCGCTGCGGATTCCCGACGTGGCCGGGCAGGCCTTGCGGTTCCCGGTGGTGCAGACCTGCGAGGTCGGCGAGACCGCCTGGATCGAGCCGGAGGCGGCGGGCGGGGCCGAGCCGGACAATCCGGCACCGTCGATCGAGGTGACCGCCGCGGTCGTCGACGGGCACGATGGGGCCGCGTCCACGGGCGCGTCGACGACCGGCGCGCCCGTCAGCAGCGCGGAGGTCAGCGCCACCGCCGCGTCTGAGCCGGCCTTGAGCAGCAACGCCCTGGCCATAGCCGGGCTGGTCGCCGGGCTATTGGGGTTGTTGGTCGGAGGGATCGCGCTGGTCCGGTCACGTCATTCGTGACGTTCCCGAAGCGGCCGCGGTCATCCGGATGCCGCCTCGTGCGGGTGATCCTGATGATGGCGGCCACCATCGTGCTGATGCTGACCGGTTCGGCCTCGGCCTGGGCACACGCCTCCCTGACCGGCACCGACCCGGCCGACGGGACACTGCTCGCGGCAGCGCCGTCGACCGTGACGCTGACCTTCAGCGAACCGGTCCGGGTGGACGACGGCGGGGTGCGGCTGCTCACCGCCGCCGGTGATGAACTGCCCAGCACCGCGGTGGCCGTCGACAACCGGGTGGTGATCACGCCGGCGGCACCGCTGGGGACCGGCACGGTCATCGTGTCCTGGCAGGTGATCTCGGCGGATTCACACCCGATCTCCGGCGGCTTCACCTTCGCCGTCGGCGAGCGAACCGCGGGCGCCGCGGCCGTCCCGACCGTCGGGCAGGACGCCTGGGTGCAGCTCGCGACAGCCGCGGCGCAGGCGCTGGCCTACCTCGGCGTGCTGGCCGCCTGCGGGCTCGTGGCGTTCGACGTCCTGCTGCTCCGGGAGCGCGGCGACGCCGGGGTCGGCCGCCTGATCCGCCGCACGGCCGCCTGGTCCGCGGGCGCCGGAGTGGTCGGGGTCCTGCTGCTGCTGCCCCTGACCGAGGTGCGGCAGCGGTTCGGGCGACTGGGAGATCTGCTGGACCCGGGATCCTGGACCGCTCAGATCGGGCAGGACGCCGGCCTTTCGCTGGTCCTGGTCGGCGCGGGCCTGCTGCTGGCCTGGGAGGCCGCCTGGGCGGTCAACCAGCGGACCGTCGGCTCCGCCGGGGCCGCCCTGGCCGGATGCGGGGTGGCGTTGGGATCGTTCGCGGTGACCGGGCACACCCGCGGCTACGGCCCGGCCGCCGTGGTGCTGACCGCCGACCTGCTGCACCTGACGGTGGCCGCCTGCTGGCTCGGCGGGCTGATCGGTGTGGGCCTGTTGCTGTCCGCGACCGGCCGCCCGCCGGCCGAGCGGCCGACCGCGGGGAAACGAGGCGGCGCGGGCACCGCGACGCGAGCCCGATCGCGGGAGCAGATCGAGCTCGTCGCGTCGGTGCTCGCCCGGTTCTCGACCCTGGCCGCGGTCCTGCTCGTGCTACTCGCGATCAGCGGTGTCCTGATGGCCCTGCGCATACTCGGCTCGTGGGATGCATTGTTGGGCACCGGGTACGGGCAGGCGCTGCTGATCAAGCTGCTCATCGTCGCGGCGGCCGTCGCCCTCGCCGGGTACAACCGCTACCGGTTGCTGCCCGCCGTCGTGGCCACCGCGTCGTGGCTGCGGCTGCGTCGAACGCTGACCGCGGAGGCGGCGCTCCTCGTCGCCGTCCTACTGGTCACCGGCGCCCTGGTGAACGCCAGCCCCACCGTCGACCCGGCGACGGCGGCGTCCGAACCCGCACAGGGCGGGGCGGTCGAACGGACCGCCGCGCTGGGATCGGACACCGTCACCGCACGGATCACCCCCGGCGCGGCGGGCATCAACTCGCTCGAGATCACCCTCACCGACGCCACCGGGCAACCGCTGCGGCCGCTCGCCGACCCGCAGGTGTCCGTCACCATGCCGGCGGCCGGGGTCGGTCCGCTGACCCGGCCCGTCGCGGCCACGGGCCCGGGCGCGTACCAGGCCGTCCTCGACCTGCCGCTCACCGGGCAATGGGTGATCACCATTTCGGTCCGCACCTCCGAGTTCGAGCAGCCAAGTACCCAGATCCAGGTGGAGATCCCATGACGTGCCACCGATCCCGCTCGACATCGCGTCGTCGCGCGGCGATCGTCCCGGGGCTGGCCGCAGCCGCTTTGATCGGGTTCGCCCCCGCCGCCTCGGCGCACGTCGCCGTCGACTCCGCCGCCCCGAACGGTGACGGCACCACCACGATCACCCTGGTGTGGGACCACAGCTGCACCCCCGACACCGACACGACCGGCGTGGACGTCACCCGCCGGCGTTGGAGTGGAGTTCACCGGGGCGTCCACCGATCTGGCGGGCTGGTCGGCCACGGTCGATCGGGACCGGATCGGCTTCAGTGGGCCCGGGATCCCGACCGGGCAACCGGCCAGGGTGGCGGTGACCGCGCTCATCACCGCCACCCCGGGGACGACCGTGACCCTGCCGTCGATTCAGCACTGCGGCGACCGGGAGAGCGCCTGGACGGATCCCGATCCGGCGTCCGAGCATCCGGCGCCCAGCCTGATCGCGACCGCCGCCTTGGTGGGCTCCACCTCCGTGGATGCCGGCACGGGTGGCGCCGACATCGGCCAGATCCTCATCGGGGTAGCGCTTCTCGCCGTGACGCTGGCGGCGGTGGGAGTGGTCGTCCAACGCCGCAGCGCCGGGCCGGGATGACGGCGGACTCAGCGCCGGCGGCGCCAGCACGGGGTGTGCCAGTGCCGGCGGTCGTCCACTCCGGCCTCGTGGCCGAACAGATGGTCGGCCGGCCAGGCCACCACGTGCGCCGTCCCGGAGGGGATCAGCTGCTGGCAGCCGGGGCAACGGTAGGCCTTGTCGCCGCCGGTCACACCGCGCACCTTCCACTCCCGCCCGTCGGCCGCGGTCTCGCCGCGTTCCCAGCCGCGGGTCAGCGCGTCCACGTCGAGCGGAATGTGCTCGGCGCCGTAGGCACGCTTGCGGGATCGTCGGGCCATCGGCCAAGAGTAGTCTGCTCGAATGCTCGCGCCGGTGCCGAACGTCCAGCTCAACAACGCAGTCTCCATGCCGCAGATCGGGTTTGGCGTGTTCCGCATCCCGGATGAGGACACCGAGCGAACCGTGCTGGAGGCGATCGAATGCGGGTATCGCAGCATCGACACCGCCTCGCTGTACGGCAACGAACGGGGCGTCGGCCGGGCGATCGCGGCCTGCGGGCTCCCGCGGGATGAGCTCTTCATCACCACCAAGCTCTGGAACGACGACCAGGGGCGGGACCACGCGGCCGGAGCGTTCGACGCCAGCCTGGACCGTCTCGGTCTGGACTGCGTGGACCTCTACCTGATCCACTGGCCGAAGCCGTCGAAGAATCTGTACGTGGAGACCTGGCTGGCGCTCCAGGAGTTCTACGCCGCCGGTCGAGCGCGGGCCATCGGGGTGTCCAACTTTCAGCCGAGCCACCTGGACCGGCTGATCGAGCGGACGCAGGTGGTGCCGGCGGCCAACCAGATCGAGTTGCACCCGTTCCTGCAGCAGGAGCAGCTGCGGCGCTTCGACACCGACCACGGTGTCGCGACGGTCGCCTGGAGCCCGCTGGGTCAGGCGAAGTCGATCGGCGACCCGGTCGTCGGTGCGATCGCCCGGAGGCACGGGCGCACCCCCGCGCAGGTCATCCTGCGCTGGCACCTGCAGCTCGGTACCGTCGTCATCCCCAAGACGACCAGCCCCGAGCGCATGCGAGAGAATCTCGACATTCTCGACTTCTCCCTCGACGATGCGGATCTCGCGGCGATCCGAGGTCTCGATGCCGGGCTTCGGTTCGGCCCGGACCCGGACGAGCGGGACACCGGTCCGAGGGCCGGGTTCGCCAGCACCGGCGGCCGCTGGGTGGAGCCCGCGGACTGAGCCGGAGCGAGTCCGGACACGCTTTCAGCCGGGGGGAGGCTCAGCACGGTCCTGGGTGCGTAGTCCGGCCATGTCCGAACGCCGACGGATCGCATGGGCGAGGTCAGCGACCTTCGGGCCGACAGTGTACCGGTGGGCATCGGTCTGGTGGAGCGCGCCGCAGCGAGTCAGTTCGTTGACCAGCCGATGCGTCGTCGACAGGGCCAACCCGGTTTCCCGACTGATCTCCGAAATCCCCCGATCGGGCTGCCCGTGCGAGAAGGACGACAGGATCGCGACAACCCGAGCGACGACGCTCGTCGGCCCTGACTCAGCGCACTTCATGCCGGGTGGACACGGTCGGGATTCGGTCCGACCACGGATGTGTCGGTTCGGTGACCTCGGCCGACGCGCACCGGGTGAGGAAGCCGACCCGCAGCCGTCCGTGATCGACCGGTCGGTCAAGAGCGATGCAAAGGTGGCCTGCCGCACCGGGCCCGACCGGGGAGACGGTGGCCACCGACTCGACCAGCTCCGGGACGGATCCCGACTTGAAATCGACGGCAACGCGGTAGTGGCCGGCGGCCGGCATCATGCGCGATGAGGGCACCGATGCGTGCATCTGTCCGCCGGCAACCTCCCGGACCGTCGCGGTGAGCGTGTACCGCCGGCCCAGCAGGTGGTTGACGGTGTCGAGATCGCCGACACCCAGACGCTCTCGGATCCGCGTGGTCGACACCCACGAATTCGGATAGATCCGGGCGACGGCGATCGCCTCGACGTCCGGCCCGGCAACGCCGGGTTTCGAACCGGGTGGCTCCGCGCGTTCACGGACGACGACCAACTGGGTCGTCATGACGCCGAGGAGGATTCGGTGCGTGAACATCTCCGTGGGGACGCCCAACGCTCCCGGATTCCCGGGGAAAAGCACCACGAAGTCCATCCCGGCCTGCTGGATCAACCGGAGCCGGTCACTCAGACTGCTCAGTGCCGGGATGTTCTTGTGGCCGTTGCGTCGCGGGAGCTTCTGGTCGTCGAAGGTCGCCGCACCCACCGGGAGCCCACGTTCGGTGGCCTCCTCGGCGGCTCGCCGAAGAAGGTCGCGATGCCCGATGTGCACGCCGTCGAAGCCGGCCAGGGCCAGGACATTGGGACCGATGGCGCTGACCACGGCCGAAGGGCCGCGAAACACCCGAAACCGTCTGGTGAGAACTGTCGTCATCTGAGACCGCCGGGAATCGTGGAGGGTGATCAACTCTCGGGGTCATCCAGTCGGAACCCGACCTTGAGGGTGACCTGGTAGTGGTTGACTTCGCCGTTGTAGATGGCGCCGCGCACGTTCACCAGCTCGAACCAGTCGAGGTTTCGCAGCGTTTGATTGGCCCGGGCCACACCATTTCTGATCGCGGTATTGACGTCGGTTGTCGACGTACCGACGATTTCGCTGATCGCGTACGTACGGTCGGCCATCTGGCTTTGTCCTTTCGAAGCGGCATGCTCGGGCGAGCGGCGGCCCGGGTGGTCGGGACCTCAGTCCCGAGGGCCGCGATCGGTGCAGCGTCCCAGACCGACGATGAGGCACCCGTCGCGGGTGATCAAGTCACCGTTCCGTCCAACGGAAAGTTGCTTCGTCCCACCGGGGGTCACGATGACGGAGCGACTGAGTCGGTCGACGAACATTCCGTTCGACGGAAAGGGTCCTTGCGCGAATCCGGCCCAGTACTCATTGTTCGGGCGGACCGACCACTCCGCCGCGTCGGACCCGTCACCTGGATGGCGGTCGACGCCGCCCCCGACCCGCGAGGGTCTGCCGGCCCAGGTTCTGCGGGTCGGCGGCCGACCTGCCCCGCCACCAGCCTAGGAGAGGCGAGATGACCACAGCCCAGTCCTCCGTCGAGGACGAACTGAACGCCAAACGGAGCCGAACTGTCGTCTGGGTGGTGACCATCGCGACCATCGGCCTGATCTTCGACGGCTATGACCTTGTCGTCTACGGCGCGGTCGTGTCGACCTTCCTGAAGGACCCGACCCAGATCGGTGAGGTCACTCCGGCGGTGGCCGGCACGCTGGGCAGTTACGCACTGATCGGCACCCTGGTCGGAGCACTCCTGGCCGGATCCGTCGGCGACATCATCGGCCGGCGCAAGGTGATGCTGACCGCCTACGCCTGGTTCTCGGTCGGCATGCTGATCACCGCGCTGACTTCGACCGCCACGATGTTCGGCATCATGCGATTCATCACCGGCCTGGGGGTCGGCGCCCTGGTGGCGACCACCGGCGCGCTCGTAGCCGAGATCGCGCCGGCCGGCAAGAAGAATCTGTGCAACGCGATCACCTATTCCGGGGTCCCGATCGGCAGCCTGATGTCGGCGCTGCTCGCGATCCTGCTGCTGGATTCCATCGGTTGGCGCGGCATGTTCATGATCGGGGCGTCGCCCCTGCTCATCCTGCTGCCATTGGCGATCTATCGGATGCCGGAATCGGTGGCGTGGTTGGCTTCGCGGGGAAAGATCGAGCAGGCGCGTAAGATCTCCGAGCGGACCGGCGTGCCGCTGCCGCCAGCACCGACCGCGGCCCAGGAGGCGGCCAAGCGCGAGAAGGTCGGCTTTGCCGGCCTGTTCAGCCACGGCTACTGGTTGCCGACGATCCTGCTCGGCCTGATGAGCGCCTCCGCGCTGATGCTGGTGTATGCGCTGAACACCTGGCTGCCGGTCCTCATGGAGGGAGCCGGATTCAACGCCAAGGGTTCCCTGGCGTTCCTGCTGGTGCTCAACGGCGGGGCCATCATCGGCGCGCTGATCGGCTCCCGGGTGGCGGACCGATTCGGCCCAAAACCCGTCGTCGTCGCCAGCTTCGTCATCGGTGCCGGGGCCATGATTCTGATGACCATCAGCCTGCCGGTCGCCCTCCTGCTGCTTTTCGTCGGCATCGTCGGATTGGGGACGAGCGGAACCCAGATCCTCATCTACGGGTTCACCGCCGGCTACTACCCGACCCCGATGCGCGGCGCCGGAGTGGCCTGGTGCGCCGGCTTCGGTCGACTCGGCGGAGTCGCCGGACCACTGCTCGGCGGCTTTCTGTTGGCGGCCGGCCTGGCCGTGAACACGATCTTCTTCGTTCTCGCCGGGATAGGCGTGGTCGGCGCGCTGCTGACGCTGCTGGTACAGCGCTCGAACCGGCCGATGGATATCCATTCCACGCCGATCGAACCGTCGACGACGGCCGGTGCGGCGGCTTCGTCCTGACGCCCCGGACATCCTCGGGCGAGCGAAACCCATGCGGGACAGGAGACATTGACGATGTATGACCGAATGCTCATTGCCATCGACACGACGCTGGACAGTCCCGACAACTCCATGCGTCGCGCCATCCAGTTCGCCAAGATGTCCGGAGGTACCGTCTACCTGCTGCACGTCGCGCGCGGGCACGTCGTCGCCTCCGACATCAATGCCGGGTCGGGTCTCGGGGTGCTCCCCGGGGAGGACGACGTGGACGTGCACGAGCGGGAGATCGTGCAACGCGCGGTCGACGAGATGGCCAAGGCCGGCATCCCGGTGCACGGGGAGCTGATCAACGCAACCGAGCACGACGCTGCCGAAGTCATCGTCCAACGGGCGCGGGAACTGCAGGTCGACCTCATCGTTCTGGGATACCAGCACTACCGGGGATCGTCGGTCGCCGATCACGTCATCAAGCAGCAGCCGCATTGCTCGATATTGCTCGCCCGACCGCCGGACTGATCTCCGGTCGACTCGTGAGTATTCCCTGCCGGCGGGTTGAAAGGTGTGTGATGGCGGGAAATTCGAGCCAGCCCGGGCGATCGGTGGTCAGTAAGTTCAGCGCAATCCTGATGACCTTCCGGCAGGGCGGGTCGCACAGCCTGTCGGAGATCGCCAGTCTGTCGGGCCTGCCCATTTCGACGACCCATCGGATGGTCAACGACCTGGCCGATTGGCTGGTTCTGGAGAAGGATTGCGACGATCGGACGTATCGTCCCGGCTTGGCGCTGCAGTCGCTGTCGGGCAGCGCGTGCGGCCTGACCAGGAATGTCCGCGATCGGGCGGCGCCGTGGTTGGAGGACCTGCATCGGGCGGTGGGCACGAAGGTCCGCCTGGGTGTCCTCGACTTCGGTGTGGTGAGTTATGTCGAGAAGCGTCGGGGGTACGCGGTCAGCCAGTTTTCGCCGGCCGCGACTCTTCCGGCGCACGCCACGGCCGGCGGGAAAGTGCTGCTGGCCTTCACCCCGGATCACGAGCTCCGCCAGATTCTGAACCGCCGACTGACCGCCTACACGTCGCGGACCATCGTCGATCCCGAACAACTCCGGTGGGTTCTGAAGAAGACCCGGGTCAACGGGTTCGCGGTGGCCGACCGTGAGTTACGGTCGGACTGTATGTCAATCGCCGCTCCGATCTTCGGTCCGGGTGGTCGGATCGTCGCGGCGCTGGAGGTGGACGTCGACGATCCGGCAAGTGCGCTCGACTCCGTTCGGCCGGCATTGGCGGTGGCCGCCTCGGGTCTGTCCAGGGAGTTCGAGCGCCCGTGCGAGCACTGCCGGTCGCTCGTGGCCGGCGGTGAGGACCGGAGCGAACTGGGGTCGAAGGCGCCCGACCGCTGGGGTCGACGACGGTCGGGCGGCCCGGGTCCCGAACCGCTCAGGCAGGAGGTGCGGTCCATCCAATGGCTGGATCGCCGGGTCTCCACCGGTCGTTCCCCGACGCCGTGTGAGGGGTGACCGACTCGATCGATGGAGATCCGGTGGATTGCTCAGAACGGACCGGTCACGATCGACTCGCCGGGGCTGCCGACCTACATCGGCCGGTCCGACGGGGTGCTGTGGGTGCATATCGACAGCGGCGACGACGAGGGGATCGGTGCGCTGACCAGGTGGGTGCGACCGCGTCCCGAGGACCTCCTCGAGATCTCGAGTCGTTCCCCCGTACCCAAACTCCACATGTATCCGGACCATCACTTCAGCGCGATCAACGGACTGGTGCGTGGTATCGACGGTCTCCTTCATTTCCAGCCCCTGAAGGTCTTTCTCACCGAGCATGCCCTGTGGACGGTCTTCGGGCCGGCCACGAGCTCGCTGAGTCGGGTCGAGGTGAATCGTGACATCGATGCCGTGCGCCATCAGATCGATCAGGATCAATTCCTTCCGTCGTCTGCATTCGACCTGTTGTCAACCATTCGGGGCGTGATGCTCCGGGGGCAGGAGGAGATCATCGCCAGCGGCGCGCGGCGAGTGGCCGATCTCGAGGG
>JBIOVW010000078.1:0-3554 GCA_044867945.1 Nakamurella sp.
CCGCCCAGCTGCGCAAGCTCCAGCGCGAGCAGAACCGGATCGAGTCCATCCTGCGCAAGCGGGCCGCCGCCCTGGCCGCCAAGAACCGGGGCCACAGCAAGCCGCGCTCCTCCGGCGGCTACCTGAGCTACCCCGTGAACGGGCCGGTCACCTCGCCGTACGGCTACCGGGTGCACCCGATCTACGGCTACTACTCGCTGCACGACGGCACCGACTTCGGCGCCGGCTGCGGGGCTCCGCTGTACGCCGCGGCCGACGGCCGGGTCATGCAGCGCTACTACTCCTCGGTGTGGGGCAACCGGATGGTCATCGACAACGGCTACGCCCGCGGTGTCGGCCTGGCGACCATCTACAACCACGCCACCAGCTACAGCGTCGGGGTCGGCCAGCACGTCAAGCGCGGTCAGGTGATCGGACACGTCGGCACCACCGGCTGGTCGACCGGCTGCCACCTGCACTTCACGGTGATGGTCAACGGCCGCACCACCAACCCGATGAACTGGTTCTGACCGACTCGGGGAGGGCGCCCTCCGCGAAACCGTGTTGCCCGTCCTGAGAGAATGGCCGGATGGTCAGGGAGAAGGGACAGAAGTTCGTCGCGCAGAACAAGAAGGCGCGGCACGACTACCACATCGAGGACACCTACGAGGCCGGCATGGTCCTCATGGGCACCGAGGTGAAGTCGTTGCGGGCCGGGCGCGCGTCGCTGGCCGACGGGTTCGTCGACATCGAGGACGGCGAGGTGTGGCTGCACAACGTCCACATCCCGGAGTACACCCAGGGCACGTGGGCCAACCACTCCGCCCGGCGCAAGCGCAAGCTGCTGCTCAACCGCGCGGAGATCGAGAAGCTCGAGCGCAAGACCAGCGAGAAGGGCTTCACGATCGTCCCGCTCTCGCTCTACTTCAAGGACGGCCGGGCCAAGGTGGAGATCGCCCTCGCCAAGGGCAAGAAGTCGTGGGACAAGCGGCACTCGATCGCCGAGCGGCAGGCCAACCGCGAGAAGGAGCAGGCGCTGGGACGGCGGCTCAAGGGCATGGACTGATGTTCGAGTCCCTCGGGATCCCGGGGCTCTTCGACGTCCACACCCACTTCCTCCCGCCACAGGTCGCGGCCAAGGTGCGCGCGCAGTTCGACACCGCCGGGCCGCTGATCGGACGGCCCTGGCCGCTGCACTACCGCGACACCGACGAGGTCCTGGTGGAGACGCTCCGCGGCCTCGGCGTACGCCACTTCTCGGCGCTCGCCTACGCCCACCGGCCCGGGATGGCGGAGTTCCTCAACGAGTGGACCGCCGCCTTCGCCGACCGGGTCCCCGAGGTCCTGCGCTCGGCGACGTTCTACCCCGACGACGACGTCGCGACGTACGTCGGGAAGCGGCTCGCCGCCGGCACCGACGTCTTCAAGGTGCACGTGCAGGTGGGCGGCTTCGACGTCGGTGACCCGGCGCTCGACGAGGCGTGGGGTCTGATCGAGGACGCGGGCACCCCCGTCGTGCTGCATGCCGGCTCCGGCCCGGTCGGCACCGCGTTCACGGGACCGGGCCCGGTCGCCGCCCTGCTGCGCCGCCACCCCCGGCTGCCGCTGGTGATCGCGCACCTGGGCGCCCCCGAGTACGCCGAGTTCCTCGCGCTGGCCGAGGAGTACGCCGAGGTCCGGCTCGACACCACGATGGCGTTCACCGACTTCTTCTCCAGCATGGGCGGCGCGTTCCCGCCCGCCCTGCTGCCGCGGCTCGCCGACCTGCGGGACAAGGTCCTGCTCGGCTCGGACTTCCCCAACATCCCGTACCCCTACGCCCACCAGCTCGAGGCACTCGAGCGGCTCGGCCTCGGTGACGACTGGCTGCGCGCGGTGCTGTGGGAGAACGGCCTCCGCCTTTTCGGTCCATTTCCGGACAAATCCACACCCTAGGGTGTTCCCCAGCGGACGATCTGCGTGGTCCACTGACGCTCCGAACACTCAGCCCGAGGAGACGTTGATGAAGGTTCGCATCCTCGCCCTGCTGGCCACGCTCGTGGTCGCACTGGGCATCGCAGCGGCGCCTGCCGCACAGGCAAGCACCGGTGGCACCCCCGACGGGAACAAGCACCCGAACGTCGGACTCATCCTGTTCTACGACGCGTCGGGCCGGTTCCGCTGCTCGGCCACCCTGGTTACGCCCACCGTCCTGCTCACCGCCGCGCACTGCACCGACGGCACGCTCGGCAAGACGCTGGTGACCTTCAACTCGGTCATCGCCGAGAACCCGCCGTCGCCGTTCCCGGCCGCGGCGGACCCGTCGAAGGGCTACACCCAGGCGGAGATCGAGGCGGCCGGCTACCTGTCCGGCACGGCGTACACCCACCCGAACTACTCGGGCTTCACCGACCGCAACAACTGGAACGACGTCGGCGTCATCGTCCTCGACAAGGCGGTCACCGGCATCGCGCCGGCGACGCTGGCTCCCGTCGGCACCCTCGACGCCATCCCCACCTCGCAGCTGCGCTCGACGCTGTTCACCGCGGTCGGCTACGGCACCGAGGTGCGCAAGGCCGACTCCGGCCCCCAGAAGCCGACGCCGATGAGCTACCCGTTGATCCGTCGCTACGTGGAAATGCCGGGCCAGAAGGTGACCCCGCAGATCATCCAGACCAACGGCAACGACAAGGATCCGTTCGGCACCGGTGGCACCTGCTTCGGTGACTCCGGCGGCCCGCTGTTCCTCAACGGTCAGATCGTCGGCGTGACGAGCTACACGTACAACAACGTGTGCCGGTACCTCGGCGGCTACCAGCGCGTCGACATCACCGTCGCGCGTCAGTGGCTGGCCACCTTCGGCGTCCACTGACCCGGTCGGCGGGGACCTTCGGCCCTGACCGGGGGCCCCGCCGGCGGCTGGACTGGTGTCGTGAGCACGACCCGGCGCGTACCTGAAGGACGACGGACCGCGCCGCGGGGGAGCGCGGCACCTGCCGTCCCCGTGCGCTGGGTCGTCGGCTGCGCCGCTGCGGAGGCGGTCGGGATGACCGCCTCCGCGCTCGCGGCTCGGGCTGCGGATCCGGTGGCTGGTGGGGCTGCCGGGTCCGCGTTCGCCCTCTCCCTCCTCGTGCTCGGCGGGCTCGTCGAGGGCACCGCCCTCGGCGCCGTGCAGGCGGTGCTGCTCGGGCGCGTCTTCCCGAGACTGCGCCGCCGGAGGTACGCCGTCGCCACGGTGCTGGTCGCCGGCCTGGGTTGGGCGGCCGCATCGGCACCGCGCGTCCTCGCCGGTGACTCCGACGGCACCTCTCCGTCCCTCCTCCTCGTCCTGCCCGGCGCGGCGGCGCTCGGCCTGACGATGGGGGCCCTGCTCGGCGCCGCGCAGGCCTGGTCACTGCGCGGCGCCGTCCCCCACCCCTGGCGCTGGGTCGGCGCGAACGCCGCCGCCTGGGCGCCGGCCATGGCGGTCATCTTCCTCGGCGCCTCGGCGCCCGGCTCGGACTGGCCCCTGATCGCCGTCGCCGGCATCGCACTGGTCACCGGCGCCGCAGCCGGTGCGGTGCTGGGTGTCGTCACCGGTTGGTTCCTGCCGTCGC
>JBIOVW010000079.1:0-2913 GCA_044867945.1 Nakamurella sp.
GCCGTCGTCGGACACGACGACATCGCCTACGCGGCGGCCGCCGCGACGCCGTTGACCACCGTCCGTCAGCCCCGCGAGGAGATGGGCCGATCGGCGGTCCGGCTCCTGCTCGAGGAGATCGCCGACCGGACCGCACACCAACACCGATCGGTCGTCTTCCCCGGAACTGATCATCAGGCAATCCGCGCCCCGGCGCTCCGCCGCCGGCGCCCTCCGCGGGCCGGCGCCGGCGTCAGAATCCACGGTCTGACCTGACCTGACCTGACCAACGCGGTGAATTGGAAGCCATCCCGCCCCGGTTCCCCATCCCGCACCGTGCGCTGCGGTACGACATCCGTACCGCACGTGCCCGAAATGCGTACCGATCACCCATGCGCCATCACCCTCCAAGAGGGTTCACTCGATCCCGACCGCTGCAGGGCACGAGTTGGGGGTATTCGAGGATGGCGTGGGTTCCGAGCTTCCGGCTGATCCGCGCTGACGACCAGGTCGTCCTCGACGTCAACGTCTCCGGCCCGCCGCCGAAGAAGGTCTCCTCACCCACACCGGGTGGACCGGCCTGGGTATTCGAAGGGATCCCCGGCGGGCGCCAGATCTGGGTCCAGTTCGGCTCGCAGCAGATCATCGAGTACGCCAAGCCCGAGACCGGACAACGCAAGGATCAAGCCGATCCGTTGTTCGTGGACCGCGCGGATCTGATCTTCCAGGTACCGGCCGGGCTGTCCTTCCCGGCCACGGTGGAGGGTCTGCTCGACGTGCTGAGCCGGTCGCCGCTGCGGGTCAACGGCGGCGATCCCACGGTCGACAAGGTGGCCGCCCTTCGGCGGTCCGGGCTCGATCCGCACGAACTGGTCGCTGCGGTCACCGACCGGACCCCGCTGGACGGACCACCATCCGGGCAGGACCGGGAGAGCCGACGCGCCGCCGCAGCGGCCCGCGCGGTCGAGGCGCGCGCCCGGCGGGTCCGTCCGCGGGTCGCTCCGATCGTGGTGGAGGCCGGCGGCGGAGATCCCGCCGTCGACGAGGCGTCACCACCCGGGCGGGCGGACGGGAGGGCCGCCGATCAACTGACCGGTCCGATCGGCACCCAACCGCCGTCCGCCAGTCAGGTCCCCATGCCGCGACGCCTGGCGGTCCGGCCGCCGCAGGGGCCGGTGCGGATGGTGCACTCCGCCGGCCAGGTCACCCACGAGGGACGCACCGAGCTGTGGCACACCCGGCTGGCGGTGCAGACCACCGACCCGGACCTTCGCCCGGTCGAGGTCGAGGTTCCGGTGGCGCTCAAGGACATGACGCTGGACATCCCCACCCCGGCCCCGCTCGTCGAGCCGCGGGACGAGAACAGCATCCGCAACGCGTTGACCGACACCAACTGCAAGTCCATCGCCCCGCAGACCCACCCGCCCTACACCAACTCGGACGGGTCACCGACCGGCGCCGCCCCGGCCCGGCTGGGCCGGCTGATGCTCTCCGCACTCGGCGGGTGGCTCCGGCTCGCCGGGACCTGGCCGACCAGGACCGTCAAGCAGCTGAAGGTCGACACGGCGCAGGGCCGGGATCAGCTGCAGCACAAGGTCGTCGTCGGCCGGCTCATGCCGTTCGGGCACAAGGCCGTCATCACCGGCATCACCCGGCGGCGGTTCGAAACCGGGAACACCCGGGTCGCCGGCCTGGAGACGACCACCGTGCTCGAGGTCACCGAGCCGTTCGCCGACATCGACAAGGACGAGCTGCAGCGGCAGTGGCCGTTCTCGGGGGTCAAGATTCTCGACAGTGGGCCGATCAGCGGAACCGAGGGAGAACTGCCGCAATTCAGGGTCTCCACGTTCGACGTCGCGGGCGCCCCGTTCCGATTCCGGTGCGAGGCGACCGACCGGTCGGGACAACCCGTCCAGTTCGCCATCCCGATGCTGTTCGCCGCCGACGACGTCACCGACGCCGACGCCGCCGCCGGCTGGGCCGCCTACACCGGCGCGACTCCGCCAGCCGACACAACCGTCCGCGCCGAGCCGAAGACCGAGTACTTCCAGATCCAGCTCGACGGGCAACGGCTCGGCGTGGCCGTTCCACCCGCGCCCGGCAACGACGCGGCCGCGGAAGAACCGATCGCCGAGACCGCGACGACCGTGCTCGCCAAGGAACTCGACCTCACACTGGACGCGGGTCGTCCGGTGATGCGCACGCTGACCGCGCGCATCGAGGGTCTGGAAAGGTTCGCCCCGGACACCGGGGACGTCGTCGTGCAGTACGCCAAGCCGTACCTGGACCACCTGCTGGCGGACGACAACAAGCAGGGCCAGGTGTTCCTGGACTTCGCCGCGAGCACCGCGGCCGGCACGGCGCAACCACTGGTCGATCTGGGCGGACAGGCCACCGGCGGACTGGCCCAGCTTGGGCTGCCGATCGCCGGGCTGTCCCGCCGGTTCGGCGCGGTCGCCGGTGCCCTGCCCACGAACACGGCCGCCCAGACCATCTCGGACCTGGCCGCGGGCGAACTCAACCTGGGCTTCCTGACCTCGGCCCTGGACGGCGTGGGCGGCAAGCTGCTCGGCCTGGTCGACCTGTCCGCGCTCATCCCGACCGAGCCGAAGCCGAAACTGGAGCACGCGCAACGCATCACCACCGATGTGTTGGACGGCGTCACTCGGCAGACCATGACCTGGAACGTGCCTCTGCTCACCCGGACCGGATCGCCGCCGAACGTCCAGATCGAGCCGCTGCGACAGGGTTTCATCTCGTTGGAGGCGGCCGGGCAGCAACCGCAACCCACCGAACCGCACCTGATCGAGCCGATCCTGACGATCGTCCAGGTCACCGAGGCCGACCCGGACAAGAGTGAGATGCGCTCCACCACGACCTGCACCATCACCGGGCTGGTGCTGCGGGTCTACATGTCCGACACGGTCGACCCCG
>JBIOVW010000080.1:0-7081 GCA_044867945.1 Nakamurella sp.
GACCCGGACACCTACGAACCGCTGCCCGTCTACCAGCCGAAGGCGACCAGGGCGCAGGCGGCCAAGGCGCTGGACATGCTGGCCGCGGCGGAGCGTCCGGTCATCGTGGCCGGCGGCGGCATCATCAACGCCGACGCCAGTGAGCTGCTGGTCGAGCTGGCCGAGCTGCTGAACGTGCCCGTCATCCCCACCCTGATGGGCTGGGGCACCATCCCGGACGACCACCCGCTGATGGCGGGCATGGCCGGCCTGCAGACCAGCCACCAGTACGGCAACGCGACCGTGCTGGCCTCGGACTTCGTGTTCGGCATCGGGAACCGGTGGGCCAACCGGCACACCGGCGGCCTTGACACCTACCGGGCCGGCCGCACGTTCGTGCACGTGGACATCGAGCCCACCCAGATCGGCCGGGTGTTCGCCCCCGACTACGGCATCGTCTCCGACGCCGGCGCCGCCCTGGAGCAGCTGGTCGCCCTGGCCCGGGAACGCAAGGCGGCCGGCTCGCTGGCCGACCGGTCCGAATGGGTCGCGTCCTGTCAGGAACGCAAGCGCACCATGCACCGGCGGACCCACTTCGAGAACATCCCGATCAAGCCGCAGCGGGTCTACGAGGAGATGAACAAGGCGTTCGGCCCGGACACCCGGTACGTCTCCACCATCGGCCTGTCGCAGATCGCCGCAGCCCAGTTCCTGCACGTGTACAAGCCGCGGCACTGGATCAACGCCGGCCAGGCCGGGCCGCTGGGCTGGACCCTGCCGGCCACCCTGGGCGTGTGCGTCGCCGACCCGGACGCCACCGTCGTCGCGCTGTCCGGCGACTACGACTTCCAGTTCATGATGGAGGAACTCGCGGTCGGCGCCCAGTTCAACCTGCCGTACATCCACGTGCTGGTGAACAACGCCTACCTGGGCCTGATCCGGCAGTCGCAGCGTGGCTTCGACATGGACTATTGCGTGCAGCTGGCCTTCGAGAACATCAACACCGACAAGGTCGACGACGCCGGCACCGACAACGTCATCGCCGGTTACGGCGTCGACCACGTGAAGCTGGCCGAGGCCATGGGCGCCAAGGCCCTGCGGGTGCAGGACCCGGAGGAGCTGCTGCCGGCCCTGGAAACCGCGAAGAAGATGCTGGTCGAGCACCGGGTCCCCGTCCTCGTCGAGGTCGTCCTCGAACGCGTCACCAACATCTCGATGGGCGTGGAGATCGACAACGTGGTGGAGTTCGAGGAGCTGGCCCGCACGTCGCAGGACGCGCCGACCGCGATCATTTCCATGCTGGACTGAGAGGCCATAGCCGATGAAGATCCTGATCGCACCCGACAAGTTCAAGGGTTCGATGCGCGCGAGTGACGTCGCGGCCCACGTCGCGGCCGGGATCTCGTCGGTGTCGCCGGCCGTTGAGGTGGTCACCGTCCCCGTCGCGGACGGCGGGGACGGCACCCTGGACGCGGCGGCCGCCGCCGGCTTCACGCTGGTCCCGGTGACCGTGGACGGGCCGACCGGCGAACCGGTGGACACCGGGTACGCCGAGAAGGACGGGACGGCGGTGGTCGAACTGGCCGACGCCTGTGGCCTGGTCCGGCTGCCCGGCGGCAAGCTCGCCCCGCTGACCGCGTCCAGCACAGGCTTCGGGCAGGTGATTGCGGCCGCGTTGAACGGAGGGTGTCGCCGGCTCGTCCTGGCCATCGGCGGCAGCGCCAGCACCGACGGCGGCGCGGGCATGCTGGCCGCGCTCGGCGCCCGGATCCTCGACCGCGACGGGGAGCCGGTGCCCGCCGGCGGGGGTGGGCTGGAGCACGTGGACCTCGTCGACCTGTCCGGGCTGCACCCGGGGCTGGCCGACGCCGAGGTGGTGCTGGCCAGCGACGTGGACAACCCGCTGGTGGGCGATCACGGCGCGGCCGCCGTGTACGGGCCGCAGAAGGGCGCCACCCCCGACGACGTCGCCCGGCTGGACGGCGCGCTGCGGGTGTGGTCCGGCGCGGTCGCCCGGGCACTCGGTGTTCCCCCGGTGGAATCGGGACACCCCGCCGAGGTGGCCGGCGCCGGCGCCGCGGGTGGGGTGGGCTTCGCCGCCGTCGCGGTGCTGAACGCCACCGCCCGTCCCGGCATCGACCTGATGCTCGAGCTCACCGGGTTCGCGGCCGACCTGGCCGGTGCCGACCTGGTCGTCACCGGGGAGGGTTCGCTGGACGAGCAGACACTGCACGGCAAGGCCCCCGCCGGGGTCGCCGCCGCGGCCCGCGCCGCCGGCGTGCCCGTGGTCGCGGTGGCCGGCCGGAGCCTGCTGTCGGAGCAGCAGTTGACCGGCGCCGGTGTCCGCCGGGCCTATGCGCTGACCGACATCGAACCCGACGTGCAGCGCTGCATCGACGAACCCGGTCCGTTGCTGGAACAACTGGGCCGGCTCATCGCCGACGATGCGACGCGTTCCTGAGGGTGACACGCATTGCCCACATTCGAGTTTCACAAGGAGGTGAGACGACGTGAGTCAGTACGACCTGGTGATCCGCGCGCGCCGCGCGATCACACCGGCCGGTGAGCGCCCGGTCGCCGTGGCCGTCACCGGGGGCCGCATCGCCGCGATCGAGGCCCACGACGCCGACCTGCCCGCGGCGCGCACCGTCGACCTGCGCGACGACGAGGTGCTGCTGCCCGGCCTGGTCGACAGCCACGTGCACGTCAACGAACCCGGCCGCACCGAGTGGGAGGGCTTCGCCTCCGCCACCCGGGCGGCCGCGGCCGGCGGCGTCACCACGATCATCGACATGCCGCTGAACAGCCTGCCGCCCACCGTGGACGTGCCGGCGCTGGCCGTCAAGCGCGCCGTCGCCGCCGAGAAGGCCTACGTGGACATCGGGTTCTGGGGTGGTGCGATCCCCGGCAGCATCAATGAGCTCAAGGGTCTGCACGAGGCCGGCGTGTTCGGCTTCAAGTGCTTCCTGCTCGACTCGGGTGTCCCGGAGTTCCCGCCCCTGATGCCGACGGATCTGCACGAGTACCTGACGACCATCCGGGAGTTCGACGGGCTGATGATCGTGCACGCCGAGGACGCCGGCGCGATCGAGCACTCCCCCGCCGCCCACGGTTCGCGGTACGCCGAATTCCTGGCCTCTTGGCCCCGCGGGGCCGAGAACACCGCCATCGCGCACGTCATCGAGGCCGCCCGATGGACCGGTGCGCGGGTGCACATCCTGCACCTGTCCAGTTCCGACGCGCTGCCGATGATCGCCAGTGCCCGCCGGGACGGCGTGCGGATCACGGTCGAAACCTGCCCGCACTACCTGGTTTTCGACGCGGACGAGATCGCCTCCGGGGCAACCCAGTTCAAGTGTTGCCCGCCGATCCGGGAGCCGGAGAACCGGGAACTGCTGTGGCAGGGCCTGGCGGACGGCACGATCGACTGCATCGTGTCCGACCACTCGCCCTGCACCCCCGAACTCAAGCGGCTGGACACCGGCGACTTCGGTGTCGCCTGGGGCGGCATCGCCTCGCTGCAGGTCGCGCTGCCCGCGGTGTGGACGCAGGCCAGGGCCCACGGATTCGGGCTGGCCGACATCACCCGCTGGATGTCCGCCGGGCCCGCATCGCTGGCCGGCCTGGACCGCAAGGGCGGTCTGGTCGTCGGCCGGGACGCCGACCTCGCGGTGTTCGCACCCGACGAGACATTCGTCGTCGACGCCGCCGAGCTCAGGCACCGTAACCCCATCACGCCCTACGCGGGGCGCAAACTCACCGGCGTGGTGCGCAGCACGTGGCTGCGCGGCCAGGAACTGATCGGCGACGAGTGCCGCGGCCGGCTGTTGACCCGAGCTCACCTGCGTGCACGCCCGGCAACCACGTCATGAAAGGACACGCAATGACCCCCAGATACTATGCGCCGACCGGCGGGCTGCCCGGGCAGACCGAACTGACCACCAATCGAGCCGTCTTCACCGAGGCATACGCGGTACTGCCCCGCGGGACCATGCGCGATATCGTCACCAGCCTGCTGCCATTCTGGACCAACACCCGTCTGTGGGTCCTCGCACGTCCGCTGTCCGGGTTCGCCGAGACCTTCTCCCAGTACATCGTCGAGGTCACTCCGGACGGCGGCAGCGACCATCCCGAGACCGATCCGAGAGCGGAAGGCGTTATCTTCCTGATGGAGGGCGACCTGGTCGTCACGGTCGACGGGGAGAAGCACGAGATGACCTCCGGCGGATACGGTTTCATTCCACCGGGCGCGGACTGGCAACTGCGCGCGGTCGGCGACGCCCCGGCGCGGTTTCACTGGATACGCAAGGCTTACCAGAAGGTCGACGGGATCGACACGCCGACCGCGTTCTTCACCTCCGACGAGGAGGTCGTGGGTGTCGAGATGCCCGGCACGAACGGCGCCTGGGTCACCCAGCGATTCGCCGACCCGACCGATCTGCGGCACGACATGCACGTGAACATCGTGACCTTCCAGCCGGGCGGGGCGATCACCTTCCCCGAGACCCACGTCATGGAGCACGGCCTCTACGTACTGGAGGGCAAGGCCGTGTACCTGCTCAACCAGGATTGGGTGGAGGTGCAGGAGGGCGACTTCATGTGGTTGCGCGCCTTCTGCCCCCAGGCCTGTTACGCGGGTGGCCCCGGCAGGTTCCGCTACCTGCTGTACAAGGACGTCAACCGCCACGCCACCCTCGGTCGACAGTTCACCTGACCACAAGCACATTCTGAAAGGACTCTCAATGCCCGTCGTCTACCGGACGACCGCCATCTCCACCGGCAACGGTCGCAACGGCCATGCCCGCACCACCGACGGTGTCCTGGATCTGGCGCTGACCCCACCGAACCCCCGTGCCGCGTCGGGCGACCCGACCAATCCAGAACAACTGTTTGCGGCGGGCTACTCCGCCTGCTTCCACTCGGCAGTGAAGAACCTGGCCAAGGCCGACGGTCTCGACATCACCGATTCCTCGATCTGCGTCGAGATCGGCCTGGTGAAGAGCGATTCCGGGTTCTCGCTGCGGGCAGCCATCACCGGGGAACTGCCGGGCGTGGATCGGGCGACGGCGTCCGACCTGCTCGCCCGGGCCCATCAGCGCTGCCCGTACTCGAAGGCGATCAGCGGAAACGTCGACGTCACCCTCTCCGTGGGCTCAGCGGCCTGACCATCCGAAGGAAACCAATGACCAACGTTCCCCTTTTCGTCAACGGCGAGGGCATGCGCGGCGGATCGGTGCACCACAGCATCGCCGACCACGCGTTCCTGGGTGCCGCCAGCACCGCGCCGATCTACCGCTTCTATTCGGTCGGCGACCGCTTTCCCGCCCTATGGCCGGTCGCCGAGGGCGGCGTCTCGGTCGTCGGCGAGCTGTACGACGTGCCGTTGGACACGCTCCGGGAGCGGTTCATCCCGGCCGAGCCGGAGGAACTGGAACTCAGCGTCATTCAGCTCGCCGACGGGTCGTCCGCGGTCGCCGTGATGCTGCGACGGGAGTACCTCGGCTCGCCAGAGCTCACCGACATCTCCGATCGGGGAGGCTGGCGGGCCTACCGCGACCTCACCGCGGCGGCCGGCCGGTAGGCCGGGAATCTACGATCACCGGCGCCCCGGCGGTTGGTACCACCGGGGCGCCGAGGTTTACCGGGCGATCACGGGCCGATCTGCCACCAGCCGCCCCACTTGCCGTCCGGATTGGCGGGCGACCACCCCGCGGTCCACGGCCGCCCGTCCAGCCCGTTCATGAAGATGTCCAGCAGGTCCTTGTTGCGGGCCACACCGGTGATCGCGGCGCCGACCAGGGCCTGCCCGCCGTTGATGTCCCACCAGCCGTGCCAGACCCCGTTCGGGTGCGTCGGGTGCCAGGCCGCCGTGTAGATCCGCTTGTCGGTCCCGATGACGAAGATGTCCAGCTGGTCGGTGGACCGCGAGATGGCATGCACCACACTGCCGTTGCCGGCGATCCCGCCGAGAATGTGCCACCATCCGTGCCACGCCTGGTTCGGGTGCGACGGCGCCCACGCGGCCGACATGACCCGGCCCTTCGTGTCGGTGACGAAGATGTCCAACTTGTCCTTGCTGCGCGACACCGCATGCACGTAGCCGCGTTGCGGCACCGTGACACCCGGGATCGGGGCCCAGCCCCACCAGTCACCGTTGCTGTTCCGGGCCGCGGTCCACACCTGGCCGTCCTTGCCGATCACGAACAGGTCGAGGTAGCCGGGCCGACGGGAGACCGCGGTGACCTGGGAGCCCTGCGCGGCCACCCCGCCGAGCACGTCGATCCAGCCCTGGAACCACTCGGCCATGCCGGGTTGCCAGAAGGCCCACCGGATCGCGCCGTCCTCGTCGACCGCGAACGCGTCGAGCCGGTCGTCCCGCGAGGAGACGGAGGTGACCCACCCGGCCGTCCCCGGCTTGATCGGCGAGCGCCATCCCAGGTGCCGGTAGGTGTACTTGCACATGGCGAAGTCGTTGTACTTCATGATGCACTTGCGGGTGCCGGCGCAGCTCTCACAATTGTCGTTCGGTTCGCCGAATCGGCCGTGGGCGCCACCACAGGTGCAGCCGCTGTCCTTGTACTCGTCCGGAGCCCCGAAGATGTGCCCGGTCTCGTGGGCGAACACCCGATCCGTGTCGTCGACATGCCAATTGCCGACCGGGTACTGCATGACGATCCGGTCCCCACTCGCGTACCCGAAGTGCTTCGCCGGGTACTTGATGAAATACACCACGTAGGCCCATTGGGTACCGAGGTTCTGCTTGATCCGCCGCGCGTAGTCACCCGAACTGGTCGCGCCGATCGCGGCCAGCGTGGGCTCCCGCCAGTGCTTCTCCAGGTCCTCCGCCGGCAGACCCGGATTGGCGGGCACGTCGATGCTCGGGAACTGGGTGTCGTAGAAGAAGGTGAGGCCCGCGTTGGGATTGACGCCGGCCAGGAAGCTCAGCCCGGCCTGGATTTCGGCCACGATCTTGATGTTCTCGGCGTTGCTGAACTGAAGGTCCGCGGTGGGCCCGTCCACGATGACGACGCCGACCGCGACGCTGCCCTCCAGGTAGTCGTTCAAACCGGGCGCGCCGGCGTCGAGGGCCGCCGCCGACTCC
>JBIOVW010000081.1:0-6175 GCA_044867945.1 Nakamurella sp.
CGCGTGAGTGCGGTCGGGGTGAACGGGGTCAGTCGTCGGACTGCGGGACTAGGGCGCGCACGGCCTCGGCCGATTCCGCTGCCAGTGCCTGGGCGGCCCGTTCCTGGCACCGCTCAAGGGACAGCGAGCGGATCAGGGCCTTGACCGACGGGATGGCCGGGACGCTGGCGCTCAGCTCGTCGACGCCGATGCCGACCAGCAGCGGAATGGCCTGGATGTCGGAGGCGGCGCCGCCGCACACCCCGACCCAGCGGCCGGACGCGTGCGCGCCGCGCACGCACTCGGCGATGAGCCCGAGCACCGCGGGGTTGAGCGCGTCCACCTGCGGCGCGAGCTTGGGGTGACCACGGTCCATCGCGAGGGTGTACTGGGTGAGGTCGTTGGTGCCGACGGAGAAGAAGTCGACCTCCTGCGCGAACTGGTGGGCCATCACCGCGGTGGACGGGACCTCGCACATGATGCCGACCGGCAGCGGCATGACGCCCAGCGCGTTGCGCTCTTCCTCGAAGATGGCCTTGGCCAGCCGGAAGTCCTCGATGGTGGAGATCATCGGGAACATCACGTTGATCTTGGCGCCCGCGTCCGCGGCCCGCAGGATCGCCCGCACCTGGGTGCGCAGGATCTCCGGTCGGTCCAGGCCCACCCGGATGCCGCGCTGACCCAGGAAGGGGTTCTCCTCGGGTGCGATCGGCAGGTAGGGCAGCGGCTTGTCCCCGCCGACGTCCAGGGTCCGGATCACCAATGGCTGACCGGGTTTGAGGGCCTTGGCGATGTCGGTGTAGATCTTCGCCTGCTCGTCCTCGGTGGGGGCGGTGCGCCGGTCCATGAACACGAACTCCGACCGAAGCAGGCCGACGCCCTCGGCGCCCTTGGTGGCCGCGGCCTGGGCATCCTCCAATCCACCGATATTGGCGACGACCTCGATGTGGTGCCCGTCGGTGGTGGTGGCCGGCTCGTCCGCGTGCTCGAGTTCGACCGCCCGGCGCTGCGCCAGTCGCTCCTGGCGGGCCCGAATCCGGTCGACCTCCTCCTCGGTGACGTTCTGCCGCAGGGTGCCCTTGGCCCCGTCCAGAATCACCCGGGTGCCCTCGGGGATGTCCAGGGCCCGCGGCTCGATGCCGGCGACGGCGGGGATGTCCAGCGCCCGGGCCAGGATGGCCACGTGGGAGGACGCGCCACCGGCGGTGGTGCAGAAGCCGGCCACCTTGCTCGGGTCCAGCGAGGCGGTGTCCGACGGGGTGAGGTCCTCTGCGATCAGGATGGAACCCGGTGGGATGAGTGCCTTCTCGCGACGCTGGCCGGTGATCTCCTCCAGCACCCGGGAGCCGACGTCGCGCACGTCGATGGCCCGCCCGGCGAGCACCTCGTTCTTCAGTCCGGCGAGCTTGTCCGCGTAGTTGCTGTAGGCGGACCGCCAGGCGAAGGCGGCGGTCTTGCCCTTGTCGATGCCGGAGTTGGCCAGGTCCAGCAGCTCCGGGTCGCGCAGGATCTCCCGGTGCGCGGCGAAGATCGCCGCCTTCTCCGCGTCCGCCTGGCTGGCCAGCCGGTCCTCCAGCGCGGTCAGCTGCACCAGGGACCGGTCGATGGAATCGTTGAGCTTGCGGCGTTCGCGGTGCCGGTCGTTGGAGTTCTCCTCGACCTCGATGTCCTGGTGCCGGATCTGCAGCACGGTGCCGACGCCCAGGCCTGGGGAGGCGGAGACGCCCAGCAACACGTTCGGGTCGTCGGAACGCCGGCGAGGCGCCGGAGCAACCGCGGCGACGGGGGCCGCCGGCGCGGCGGCTCCCTCCTCGCCTTCCTCGATGGGAACAGCGCCCTCCTCGCCGAGCCCGACCCGCAGCTGCTCGGCCAGGTCCTCGACCGCCTGTTCGGCGTCCGCCCCGTAGGCGCTGATCCGCACCTTGTCCCGGAACCGGACCTCCATGCCCATGATCGACATGACGCTCTTGGCGTTGCCCTGGTCGTCACCGCGGTGCAGGCTGATGTCGCTTTCGTACTGGGCGGCCAGGTTGGACAGCACCGACGCCGGCCGGGCGTGCAGGCCCACCGGGTTCGGGATGATGATCGCGTCCGAGGTGACCTTCTTGCCCGGCTGCCTCGGTGTCGCACCCGCGACGACCTCGGCGGGCTCGGACAGGATCGCTACCGCGGCGACGCTCTTGCCGGCGGTGACGAAGCCGGTTTGCGGTTCGAGAGCCGAGAGCATGTCCGCGGTGTTGGCGATGACCATCTGGGTCAGCAGGCTTTTGGCCTGGGTGGCCACCATGTCCAGGTCGAAGACGATCAGCGGATCACCCGCCTTGACCTGGTCGCCGACCTTGACCTGCACGGTGAAGCCCTCGCCGCGCATCCGCACGGTGTCCAGGCCGATGTGGGTGAGGACCTCGAGGCCCTCGGGCGAGCGGATGGTCAGCGCGTGCAACGAGGGGTGCAGGTGCACCACCTCGCCGTCGCAGGGCGCGACCAGGGTGTTCTCCAGCGGGTCGATGGAAACGCCATCACCGACCATCCTCCCGGCGAACACCGGGTCCGGAACCTGCTCGATGGGCACCAGTACCCCGGTGACCGGGGCGAGGAGTGAGACACGAGTGGCTGCGGGAGCCGTCGTCGGTGCGGACACGGATGTCCCCCTTCGTGCAATTCGCCACTTTCGGGCGGGACGTGATCATGACCCTAGCCCCGTGACGGGAGGTGCGCACGCTGTGACCGGAGCAAACCGATCCGGCCCCGCTCACCCGTCCTCACCTGGGCTTTCGCCCAGGATCAGACAGGTGTGCGGACTGCGCCACCAGGGTCTAAGGACCTGTGATGCGCCCTTCGACCTGCGGATTGACCGGCGAATTCGCGGTGATGTATTCGGCGGTGAGCTGCATCAGGTCGTCACCGGGTTGCTCGACATCCGTGCCGCCGGCGAGCGCCGTGTAGCCGTCGCCGCCACCGAACATGAAGTCGTTGGTCACGAGGCGCACGGTGTCTGTGGGTGCGATTGGCGTCTCCGGTCCGCCCGGTCCCTCCGGGGACTTCCACATGCCGGTCACCTCAGGCGTGGTGCCGCTGCATGTGAACGTCAGCCTCAGCCCGGCGACCTGCGGGAAGCGCCCTGTGTGGATGGACCGATCGCAGAAGGGGCTGAACCCGTTGAGCAGCGCCTGCTCCAGCTGATCGCCGGTGACTGTGAGGATCACCGTCCGGTTGCCGAAGGGCAGGACGGCGAACACCTCTCCCCAGGTGATCTCACCCGCCGCCTCACCGGCCGACGGCGGTGCGAAGACCAGGTTGGCACGAAGCCCGCCGGAGTTGGTCAGCGCGGCCTCGATGCCCGGATACTTGCCAAGCATGGCGTCGGTGACCAGGTTGCCCATCTCCGATTCGTGCAGCCGGATCGGGTCGTCTCGCACGATGTCGTCAACCTGCCTGCCGACGACCTGGTTGCGCAACTCCGCGGTTTCATCGTTCGCCGCATCGACGATCGCCCGCACGTCGGCCCGCGGCGTGACTCCGAGGTTCTTCGCGATCCGGGTCGCGCCGCCGGCCCACTGCACGTCGCCGCCGGACACCATCAGCTGCAGCACCGAGTAGCTGGCGCCGGCGTTGATGCCCTCGGTGATGAGGATGTCGCCCCGCATCAGATTGGACACCCGGTGGGTATGGCCGGCGACGATGGCGTCCACCTCGGAGTCCTGCAGTTGGTCGGCGATGGGAATGATCGGGCCATCCCACGGCACCGCGGGAGTGCCGTCGACCGCGTTGGAGCCGGTCGATGTGCCCTCGTGGATCACCACGATCTGCACCTGCACGCCCTGGCGCCGCAGCCGCCTGGACTCCTCTGCGATCCGGTCGGCCGCGGGAAGGAACTTCAGCCCCTCCGTCGCGCCGGCGCTGACCAGTTCGGGGGTGCTCTCCAGGGCCGCGCCGATGACGCCCACCCGAACACCGTTGATCCGGAACACCTTCGACGGGGTGACCCAGTCGGGTGCCCGCCCGGTGTCCGCGTCGACGATGTTGGTGGCCAGGAACGGGAAGTCGGCGCGCTCCTGGTGCATCAGCAGTCGCTCCAGGCCGTAGTCGAATTCGTGGTTGCCGTAGGAGGTGGCGTCCAGTCCCCACGCGTTCTCCACGTCGATCGCCGGCGTGTCCATCAGCAGCCCGGAGTTCGGCGGGGACGCGCCCACGTTGTCGCCGCCTGCCAGGATCAGCTCCTTGCCCGGATAGTTCGCGGCCTCCTCGTCGAACATCGTCGCCAGGAAACTCGCCCCGCCGACCGGAACGTTGATGCCGTCCACCGGCATGGTCGTGAAGTCGAGCTGGCCGTGGAAGTCGTTGAGCCCGATGATCGTCAGCGGTTTGACCGACCGCCCGCCGCGGAGGAGGTCCAGCAGCACCCGGCCCTGTGCGTGCTGCGGCTCCGGGATGCCCATGAGGTAGGCGACGGTCGGCGCGATGTCGATGGATCGGACGTCGTATCGGCCTCGGTTGATCGACGGGCCGCCGGCCAGGAACGTGGCCCGCATGTTGATGTTGTTCGCCAGATCCTGCACGTCCGGCACGTAGCCGTGCTGGCCGAAGAACTCGGACTTGGCGATCAGCGTGCCCGGGGTTGCCGCGTCGAACTGGTACGGCGGGAAGGAGAACACCACCAGGTCGCCGGTCCGCGTCGGGTGCGCCATGTCCGCGGTCGAGCCAGGACCGTTGGGGATGTAGCGGGCCTCGGCCTGGGTGAAGATGCGGTCGATCACCTTCCAGCCCTCGGGCTGACCGTCCCCGGTCCAATCATTGGGGTCAGTCACCGCGGCATACGCAGCCTTGATCGCCGCGAGAGTCGCAGGCGCGTCGGCCGCCGCGACCTGCTGGAGGCCGCCGCCGGCCGGATTGCGCCCGGCGAGATTCAGGTAGATCTGCACCGTGCCGCCGGCCCAGCACGCTTGCGCCTTGCCGATCGTCTCGCCGGTCGCCGGCCGGCAGTTGGACGTCTGCGGGGTGGACAGCAGCCCGAGGTCGACCAGCACCTTGCTGGCGTCGATGGCCAGGAACTGCGGCGCGAAGCCGTGGTCCGATCCGACGAACGTGGTGACCTTGCGGTGCCGGTCGAGCAGCTTCTGCGCGAGCCGCATGGTGGAGTCGGCGCCCTGGTAGGCGCGCTTGATGAAGCCCTCGCGCACGTCGACCGGGCCGTCCGCAACGCCGTCGAGCGTCACGTCGTCGAACGCCGGATTCGCACCACCGGGCAATGTGGGCGACACCAGCCCGAGGAACTGGTGCTGGAACTCGTCGGTCACCGGGTATCCCACGAGGGCGAGATCCGGCCGGTAGGTCTTCATCAGGTACTCGAGCAGCGGATGGTGCCCCGTCTCCCAGTACAGGCCCTGCTCGACGTAGGTCTCCTCGCTGACGATGCCGGCCTCCAGCACCGCGAAGTCGCCGGCGGTGGAGGTCGGGAACTTCTGCGCCACGTACTCGGCGAAGTCGCCGGTGAACCCCGGCTCGCCCGGCCACTCCGGCCACGTCGCGTTCGCCCGGGACACCGACGTGTGGAAGAGCCGAACCTGCGACGCGTCCGGCGTGAGGGTCTCGACCTTGACCAGCATTCCGGCGGTCAGCCCGTTCAACGCGCCGCCCTGGACGGTGACCTTGACGTCGGCCAGCTCACCCTTGTGCAGGTCGGCGACCTGCTCGGCGGCGCTCTTGGTCCGGGAGAACAACACGTGGTCGTAGTTCGTCGCTCCGTCATTCGTGCTGTCGTAGATATAGGCGTTCAGCCCGTACTTGTCGACGCCGAAGTCGAGAACCCGCATCCGGGTTTCCAGCGCGGGGGAGAACGAGGTGGGCACGTCGGTCCAGCCGGTGGCCGGGGCCAGCGTCACCTGGTCGTACTGCAGCCCGAACGCGGCGATCAGATTCGGTCGATCGGACGGCGACACGAAGTTGGTGGTGACGCCGCGACCGGATTGGAACGTCCGGAAGTCGACGGTCGGTCCATTGATCGCGCCGCCCCGCCCGCCGGCCCACTCCAGCTGCAGCACCTTCTTGCCGCCGCGCTCGGCAGACTGCGCGATCGTCTCGGCCTGCAGCACGCCGGGGTCGAATGCGGCGGTCCGACTGGCCAACGGCTGGCTGTTGATGTGGAAGGTGTTGTTGGTCGAGCCGTGCACGCCCGGCCAGGCGCCGGTGGCCATGG
>JBIOVW010000082.1:0-8613 GCA_044867945.1 Nakamurella sp.
GGGCGCTGGTCGCGAGCGCGACCCCCGGTTTCAACCTGATGGAACGGTCTCGCCCCGGGGCCGGCTCCTCGAGTTGAAACGGCAGCGAGGGCTCGGCCGGCGAGGTGGTCCGGCGAAATCCACCTGAGCAGTTTTCTTGAGCCGCTGGTGCGGATGTCGTCGCGGCGCGGCCAGGTGGGCAGCAGCCAGGATCCCGTGACCACCGCGGTCGGGCCCAGATCCACACCTGCAGCTTTCTTGGCCTACTGAGGTGGATTTCGGCCGACGCGCGGTTCGGAGCGGACTGGATAACCCGGTGGGGTCGGCCGGGGCGGCTGTTCGGGGCCGGCGGTGGGCATTCGGCTACCGACCCGGAGGGGCATTTCTGACATAACGGTCTTCGCCTGATCAGCGAACCCGGGCCGGCCGCAACCCGAGCACCTGCGCGAACACAGGCGCTCGGATCGCCCGGCGCCGGGCGCGAGGCGGGCGCCAGGACGACGGCGGTACGGTCACCGCCATGGCACAACGGCCCGCGCTGGACACCCCGGTCATCATCGTGCTCTTCGGCGCCACCGGAGACCTGGCCAAACGCATGGTGCTGCCGGCGTTCTACACGCTTGCCGAGCAGCGGCTGATGCCGGAGAACTACCTGCTGATCGGCACGGGCCGCGGGCAGGTGTCGGACGAGCAGTTCCGCCGGCACATCCACGACGCGCTCGCCGAATTCGCCACCCCGCCGAAGCCGGACGACTGGGAGCGATTCAGCGCCCGAGTGCGGTTCGCCGGCGGCGGGTTCAGCGTCCAGGATCCGGGCGAACTGATCGACGCGGTCAGCAAGGCCAGGGCCGAGTTGGGCGAGAAGGCCCAGCTGATCAACTATCTCGCGGTACCCCCGGTCGCGTTCCGGGGCTTCACCGCGGCGCTCGGCGCGCACGGCCTGGCCAAGGGCTGCCGGGCCGTCTACGAAAAGCCGTTCGGCAGTTCCCCCAGCGACTTCCGGGTGCTCAACGCCGCGGTGCACGAGGTGCTGGACGAGTCGCAGGTCTACCGGATCGACCATTTCCTGGGCAAGGAGGCCACCCAGGATCTGCACGTGCTGCGGTTCGCCAACAGCCTTTTCGCGAACGCCTGGGACGCCCGGCACATCGAATCGGTGCAGATCGACGCCCCGGAGAAGCTGGACATCGACGACCGCGCCGGCTTCTACGACGCGACCGGCGCCATGCTCGACATGATGATCACCCACCTGTTCCAGGTGGCGGCCGAGGTGGCCATGGAACGACCCGCGAGCATGGACGCGGACGACCTGCAGTCCGCCCGGGAGGAGGTCATCGCCTGCTTCCGGCCGCTCAACCCGTCCGAGGTGGTGCTCGGCCAGTACGAGGGCTACCGGGACGTCGAGGGAATCGCGCCCGACTCGACGACGGACACATTCGTCGCCGCCCGGATGTGGGTGGACAACGACCGTTGGCGGGGCGTGCCGTTCCTGATGCGCACGGGCAAGCGGATGGCCGCGTCCACCCAACGGGTGAGCGTGGTGCTCAAGCCCCCGGCCGTCGCTCCCTTCGA
Organism: Nakamurella sp.; assembly: GCA_044867945.1. Classification (GTDB taxonomy): domain Bacteria; phylum Actinomycetota; class Actinomycetes; order Mycobacteriales; family Nakamurellaceae; genus Nakamurella. The sequence goes on from JBIOVW010000082.1 coordinate 1,552, forward strand.
CGTACCCGCCGACGGCGGCGTGCTGTCCTTCTCGCTGGCCGGCAACGGGGCGGTGGACCTGTCGATGGTGGTCAAGGAGCCGGGGCCCGGCCTTTCGCTCGTCGTCAGCGACGCGTCCATCGTGCTCGGCGACGTCGAGGGGGCGGACGCGCTGCCCCCGTATGTCCGGCTCATCCACGACGTGCTGGTCGGCGACCGGTCGCTGTTCACCCGACCGGACGGTCTGGCCAGCGCCTGGGATGCGCTGGAGCCGATCCTGGACCACCGGCCGGCGGTGCAGCCGTATGCGCAGGGCAGCTGGGGGCCGGCGGCGGCGGCCGAACTGGCGGGACCGGGGCGGTGGCTGCTCGGCCAGTAGACTGATACTGTGAAGTGCCTTCACTATGTAGGAGGTTCTTCACATGTCTTTGCCCTCAGTCGATCCGCGCCATACGGCGGCGATCGACCGGATCCTACGGCTCGTCGTGCTGCTGAACGCGGACATGGCGGCCGGCCTCGAGCGCCACGGGCTGTCCGGCGCCCGCGCGGCCGTCGTCTGGCGGCTGGTGCACGCCGGACCGAGTACCCAACGGGCGCTGGCCGAGGCTCTGAGGTCGAGCCCGCGCAACATCACCGGACTGGTGGACGGGCTCGAGCACGACGGGTTCGTCAGCAGGTCACCGCACCCGGCCGATCGGCGGTCGACGCTCGTCACGCTGACCGACAAGGGCGAGCACACGGCCCGCGAACTGCAGCGGGAGCAGGTCGAGTTCGCCGAGGTGCTGTTCGACGGCATGCCCGAGATGCGGTTCCAGGGGTTTATCGACGGACTCGACGACGTGCTCAAGCGGATTTCAGCGCACCTGCCGGGCGTCGGCCTGCCCGGCGACACGCCGTGACCGGCGCCGGGCCCGCGCCGGTCGAGCGCGGAATGTTGCGGCGCGCGGCCGACCTGGAGACGGGCGTCTGGCGCAGCCTCTACCGCTGGGTCCGTCGGCGACCCCTCGATCTGCCGGAGGGCACCACAGCCCATCCCTACGCCGCCGGTGTCGCCCCGCTGATGTGGGTGTTCATCGGGATGTCCGCGGTCGAGATCCCGATCATGCACCTGCTGCTGCCCGCGGGCTGGTGGCGGGCCGGCGCCCTGATCCTCGGCGCCTGGGGCGTGCTGTGGATGATCGGCCTGCTGGCCAGCATGCACGTGCATCCACACCTGGTCGACCCCGACGGCCTGCGGCTGCGCTACGGCAGCGGGATCGACGTCACCGTGCCGTGGTCCGCGATCGATTCGGTCAACCGGCGATCCCGCAACCTGCCCAGCTCCCGTACGGTGCAGGTGGACCCCGGCGACGGCGCAGACGCCTGCCTGCTGGTCGTGAACAGCCAAACCGACGTCGACATCAGGCTCCGCGAACCGATCTCCCTGTCCCTGCGCCGGTGCCCGGACCCCGTGCTGGAGATTCGCTGCTACGCCGATGACCCGGCCGCGTTCGTCGCGGCCGCTCGCGGCCACCTGCTCAGCGGCAGCTGAGCGAGGCTTGCCGAGCGAATCGGCACCCCAGGGCCGACATACCGCGGGACGACCGAGCCTGCGAGGTGTCCGGCGAAGGGTGTCGGCTGACCGGCCGGTCGGTTGGGCGCGGCCCATGTCGGCGGGCCGGGATGCTCACCCCTACGATGGGGGCCGCCGCCGTCGGTGATGGTGGAGTCTGTCCGGCAGCAACAGACAAGCGACGAACAGGAGTGGGATGTGACCACCAACGGCTCCACGAACTCGCCGAGCCAGTTCGCCCCTCCGGGTTCGACCGGGGCACAGATCCCCCTGGTCACCGAACCCACGTTCGACCGCGACGCCTCGATGGGCGAGCTGGTCAAGGACGTCACGACCCACCTGTCGACCCTGGTCCGCTCGGAGATCGAGCTGGCCAAAGTGGAGATCACGCAAACCGTCAAGACCGGTGCGACCGGCGGGGCCTTCTTCGCCGTCGCGGGCGTCATCGGCGCCTTCTCGATGTTCTTCTTCTGGTTCATGGTCGCCTGGATCCTGGCCATCTGGCTGCCCACCTGGGCCGCCTTCACCATCGTCTTCGTCGTCATGGTGCTGATGGCCGGTCTGTTCGCATTTTTGGGGCTGCGGAAGGTGAAGAAGGTGCGCAAGCCGGAGAAGACGATCGCCTCCCTGGAGGCGACGGCGGCGGCGCTGAAGACCGCGGCCACCAACCCCTGACCCCGATCGGAACGGCGATCTGTCCAGCGACCCCGAGCCCGATCGGGCCGACTCACCGGCGGTCGACCCCGTGTCCCCGCGGCCGATCGGCTCGTCCATCCGGGACGAAGGGCCCTGGGAGCACCGGGACATCAGCGCCAACGGCATCCGCTTTCACATCGCCGAGACCGGTAGCGGACCGCTGATCGTCCTGTTGCACGGTTTCGGCCAGTACTGGCGCTCATGGCGCTATCAGCTCCCCGGTCTGGCGCAGGCCGGCTTCCGGGTGGTCGCGCCCGACCTGCGCGGCTACGGCGACAGCGACAAGACCCCGCGCGGGTACGACGCCTTCACCCTTGCCGACGACGTGGCCGGGTTGGTCCGGTCCCTCGGCGAGCGGGACGCGGTGCTGGTAGGACACGGGTACGGGGGCGTCACCGCGTTCAACACCGCGGTCATGAAGCCCGACCAGGTCCGCGGTGTGGTGGCGATAGCCGCGCCGCACCCGATCCGGATGGCCCGGGTTGGCCGCCCGGTGCGGTCGGACCGGTACGGCCGCCTGCTGTCATGGGCAGCGCTGCCCTTCTACCCGGAACGCCGGCTGGCCGCCGGGAACGGGGCGCTGCTGGAACGGATCGTGCGGTCGCAGTCCGGCCCGGTCTGGAAGGCCTCCAGGGACTTCACCGAGACCATGGCAAAGATGCGGCTGGCGATCCGGATCCCCGGCGCGGCCAGGGGCGCCGTCGAACACCTGCGGTGGGTCGCCCGTTCCCCGCTGCGCCACGACGGGCACCGACACCGGGAGGCGTTGGCCCGGCCGGTGACCGCGCCGGTCTTGCACGTGGTCGGCGACGCGGACCGGTTCACCCCGGCCGCGGCGCTGGCCGACGCCCGGGAGCAGTGCACCGGCTGGTACACGATGTCCACGGTGCGGGGAGTTGGGCATTTCCCGGCCGAGGAGGCCCCCGACCTGGTCACCCGGTTGATCGCGGACCACGCGACCCGCGCGCAGCAGCCCTGAGCAGATCTAGCCCCGCGCCAGGCGGCGGCTCGTGCCCGCCTTGCCATCCGTTTGCCATATTCGGCCCTGTTTCCGCGGATTTCAGGGCAGAAGCTGGCAAATCGGTGCCGGGGGTTCCGACGCCGTCGGGGATTCCCGGGCGGAACCTGTCAAATCGGTGCCGGGATCGGACGCGGCGGGGCGGGAATCCGCACGGCTCGGTTCAGGCGGCCGTGCAGGCCTGGGTGGAGGCGGCGGAGTCATCGGTCAGACCGGCCTGCACCACCGGCGCCACCTCGGCGGCGGTGAGCGCGAATCCGACGTCGGTCTCGTCGATCGCCGCGCCGAAGATCACCCCGAGCACGGTGCCGTCCGGGGCGAGCAGCGGACCGCCGGAGTTGCCCGGCTGCACCTGCGCCCGCAGCGTGTAGACCTCGCGGGTGACGGTCGAGCTGGAGTAGATGTTCGGCCCCCGCAACTGGATCGTGGAGCGGACCCGGGCAGGGGTCAGAGTGTAGGGCCCGTCGAGGGGGAAGCCGGCCACGATAGCATCCGAGCCGGATGCGGCCGGCTCGGACGCGAACTGCAGCGGCGCCGCGGTCAGGTCCGGAACGTCGAGCACCGCCAGGTCGGTCTGCGGGTCGTACAGCACGACCGAGGCCTGGAGGTTCCCGCCGGCCGATTCGACGACCGCGCGGTCGGCGCCGGCCACCACGTGCGCGTTGGTCAGCACCCTGCCGGGCCCGATCACGAAACCCGTGCCCTCCATCCGGCGCGCACAGGACTCCGCGGTCGCGCGGACCTTGAGGATCGAGTCCGCGGCCGCGGCCACACCCGCCGAGGACACCACCTGCTCGTCCGGCGGGTCGACCGCGGTGTTCGGGGTGGGCGCCAACGGGTCGAGGATCGCCGGGAACCCGGAGTCGTTGAACACCTCCCGCAACCGGATGGACACGTCCTGGGCCTGGCTGGGAATGACCTCGTCGACCTTGCCCAGCACGGCGGAGCCGCGGATCGCCGAGGACAGCCACGGGAAGGGCACCGCGGCCAGCGGCACCGCCACCAACCAGATGACCAGCAGCACCGCCAACGCATTGCCGAACAGGCCAAGGGTGCGGTCAACCGCCTGCGCCGGGCGCCAGTTGACCTTGCGGGCGATCGCCCGGCCGACCGTGGACCCCGCGATCTCCCCGACCCCCACCCCCACGATCACGCAGGCAATGCCGATCGCGATCTTGGCGGAGGAGTCCTCGACCAGACCCATCAACGAAGGTGCCAGCCAGATCGCGACGATCGCCCCGGCGATCGCGGTGACCAGGGTGAAGAAGGCGGTGATGAAGCCCTGCCGGTACCCGGCGATGGCCGCCGCGACGACCAGCAGCACGACGATCACGTCGACGACGTTGAACCCGGTCATCGGACCGCCCTCCCGGCGCGCCTCGCAGGCCGTCCCGACGCCCTCCCACCCACCCTGGAGCGGCCGGTGCCGTCCGCGTCACCGTTCGCTCTGTCATCCAGCCCTCCCACCCACCCTGCGCTCATCGGATGTCCGACAGCTCGAACAGCCGGTCACGGTCCCACGGCACCGACCAACCACCCAGGTCCAGCAGGGCGTCGACGAGCCCGGCGGTGAACCCCCATACCAGCAGGTCGGCCACCCGGAACGCGGGGCCCATCCAGCCGTTGGCCAGCCGCACCTGACCGCGGTTGTCCGGATCGGACAGGTCGGCCACCGGCACCCTGGCAACCGCGGCGGTCTCGGCCGGGTCGACGGCCCGGACCTGCCCCGGCTCCCGCCAGTAAGCGAGCACCGGGCTGACCAGGAAGCTGGACGGCGTCAGGAACAGTTGCGGGAACAGCGCCACCGGCAACACCGACGCCGGGTCGAGACCGGTCTCCTCGTACCCCTCCCGCAGCGCTGCGTCGACGACCCCCTCGCCTGGGTCGATCGAACCGCCGGGGAACGCGGGCTGCCCCGCGTGCGACCGCATCGTCGCCGCCCGCTCGGTCAGCAGCAGGTCGGGCCCGGCCGGGCCCTCGCCGAACAGCATCAGCACCGAGCCGAGGCGGGCGTTCGCCGGAGCCTGGCCGGTCAGCTGGGCGATCGGTCCGGGCAGCCGATGGCCGTGGACGGCATCGGTCAGCGTCCGCATCCAGCCCGGCAGGTCCGGCAGGTCGTCAACCAGCCGTTGCCCGGTGGTCAGCAGCGGAGCGGACCCGCTCACGTCAGGCCGACCAGGGCCAGCAGGTGCTCCCGTTCGGCTCCGACGACCAGCCCGGCGGCGGCCTCCGGCTCCACCACTCCGGTCCCGTAGGCGGGACACAGCGGGGCCAGGAAACAGGCGCCACAGGCGGGCTTCTTGGCGTGGCACACCCGGCGGCCGTGGAAGATCGTCCGGTCGGAGAACTCGGTCCACTGTGCCCGGGCCAGCTGCGCGTTCAGCTCGGCCTCGATCTTCACTGGATCGGTGTGGGCGGTCAGCCCCCACCGGGTGACCAGCCGGGCGACATGGGTGTCGACCGTGATGCCGGGCACCCCGAAGGCATGACCCAACACCACATTGGCTGTCTTGCGGCCGAATCCGGGCAACGTCACCAGTTCGGCCAGGGTTCGCGGCACCTCGCCGTCGAACCGCTCGACCAGCGCCTGACCCAGGCCGATCAGCGAGCTGGTCTTGTTCCGGAAGAACCCGGTGGATCTGATCATCTCTTCCAGTTCGTCCCGCGCTGCCGAGGCGTAGTCGGGGGCCGTGCGGTAGCGGGCGAACAGGGCCGGGGTCACCATGTTCACCCGGGCGTCGGTGGACTGGGCGGACAGAATGGTCGCCACCGCCAACTCGAGCGGGGTGCTGAAGTTCAACTCGCAGTGCGCGTCCGGGTATCCCTGCTCCAGCCGGGCGGCAATCTGCCGGGCACGCCGGGTCCGCGCCAGCGACGTCGCCGGGGGCTTGACCCTGCGGATCGCCCGGGGCCGCCGCTCGGCGGGCTTCGCCGGCGCCGGATCGACCCGGTCGCCGACCACGCTGTTGACCACGTTGCCAGGTTGCCACAACGGTCTGACGTCCCGTGCCCGCGCCGGTTGCCCGCGGACCCGCCGGCGTGATCCCGCGGGGGTCGCCACCCCGCCCGAGGGCCGGCCATGGGGGATGATGGGACACGATGACGGTCTTCCTGGTGCTGTTGATCCCGCTCCTGCTGATGGTGTTCGCCCTGCTGATGGAGCGGCTGGAGCGTCGGTTGCGGACGGCCACGGTGAGCGAGGCGGACGTGCAGGAGTTCCTGGACACCGCCGAGCCGGAGGAGGTCAATACCTTCATCCGGGAGGGCTGGACCAAGGCCTTCGCCAAGTTCCGGCTCCGCCGCCGACCACGTCTTCGTCGGCGAAACAAGGATTCGGCCAAGGACTCGGGACCGGCGACCGACGACACCTGAGCGTCGCCGGTGGTCCCGTTCCACCTGTCGGCACACCCACCCGCCCGGCGAGAGCGTTCGATCCGGTACCCCTACACTGTGCTCTGCGTCTCAGCCGGATCCGCCGATCCGGCCTCCGGCTGACTCCGCCGGGAGGAAATCGATCAGGAGGACAGGGTGGAAGAAACGCTCGCGAAGGCCGGGATCTTCCAAGGTGTGGACCCGGATTCGGCGACCGCCCTGGCGTCCCAGCTGGAGACCGTGGAGTACGCCCGGGGCAGCGCCATCTTCTCCGAGGGTGAGCTGGGCGATCGGCTGTTCATCATCCTGTCCGGCAAGGTCAAGCTCGGCCGGCACTCCCCCGACGGCCGGGAGAACCTGCTCGCGGTCATGGGTCCGTCCGACATGTTCGGCGAGCTCTCCGTTTTCGATCCGGGCCCGCGCACGTCGTCGGCGACCGCGGTCA
>JBIOVW010000083.1:0-15691 GCA_044867945.1 Nakamurella sp.
CACGCCCGCCATCCGGACCAGCCGGTGACCCGCGCACCCACCACCGGCCCGACCGGCGTCTGCGCGCGGTACGGCTCGTACTTGTCCCGCAACGCCGCAAGCGCCCGGTCGCGAAGCCCGCCGTCCAGCAGCCGCGCCTGCGCATCGGCCCGCACCCACCACAGCCGGCTCCAGTCGTCGTCGTACTCGTCGACCAGGAAGCACACCGCCGGGTTCGCCTCGATGTTGGCCAGCCGCCGCAACCGGGTCGTCGACTTGGGCTTGTGATCGACGGCGAACACCAGCCAATCAGCGATATCGGTGACGAGCGCGAAGCTGACCGGCACAAGGTGCGGCACACCGGACCGGTCGGCAGTCGCCAGACGCGCCACCGGGGAGGCCAGGAAAAGCTCGCGGGCCTGCGCCGCGGGGATTCTCAACGCCGCCTCCTCCGGCCAGTCGGCCTGGGGAACATCGGGTCGCTCCGCGCAACCGGATGTTCCCCGGGCAGGGTACGACCGCCGGCTCTACTGTCCTGATGTGCACCTCACGACCCGGCGCCGCCGCGGCTCGGTGGCCGCGCGGGCGGCCGCGGTGGTGATGGTGGCCTGCGCCGTGGTGCACGCGACCGGCGCCGTGCAGCACTGGTCGCCGGGGCTGTCCCTGCTGACCATCGGCGTCGCCGATTGGGTCTGGGTAACCGTGGGCAGTGCGGCGATGCTCGGCCTGCACCTGGTCATGCTGGCCGCGCCGGCCGCAGCGTCGGGGCACGCGCACCTCACCGCCGCCACCGGCCCGCCGATGGACCCGCTGACGGACTCGCTGACGGTTCTCGGCCTGGTGCTGCCGGTCGTGGGATTGGCCCTGGCCTGGTGGGCGATCGGCTCACTTGGCGTCGGCATACCGGTCGACGATCACCGGCCGGACCGGCGTCGCGACGGCTGACCCGGGAAATACCAGCCGGCGAGCGTCGAGCGCGGCGGCCTCGATCAGCCCGGCCACCCGATCCGCGGACGCCGCCGGGACATGCTCGATCAGCTCGTCGTGCTGGAAGAACACCAGCTCCGCCCCGGATACCTCCGCCAGCGAGGTCCGCAGGCCGGCCAGCCACACGGCCGCCCAGTCGGCCGCGGACGCCTGCACGACGAAGTTGCGGGTGAACCGGCCGCGGTCCCCGGCAATTCGAGACGCTCGACTACGTTCATCAGAGGTGGCGTCCTGCTGCCGACCGATCCGGACGGCCTCCCAGTAGTCGCCGGGCGGCGGGCAGGCCCGGCCCAGGACCGAGTGCACGACCTCGCCGCCCTCCCCCGCCCGGGCCGCGTCGTCCACGAAGTCCATCGCAGCCGGATACCGGGACCGCAGGGTGCCGACCAGCCGGCCGCCCTCGCCGGTGGTCTGCCCGTACATCGCGCCCAGCATGGCGACCTTCGCCGCGGCCCGGTTCCCGCCGAACCCGTCCGCGGCCAGCCCCGCATACAGATCGTCGTCGGCCGAGACTGCCTGCAGAGCAGCATCTCCGGAGATGGCGGCCAGCACCCGTGGCTCCAGCTGCGCGACATCGGCGACCACCAGCCGGTGCCCCGGTTCGGCGACGACGGCCTGCCGCAGCACCCGCGGGATCTGCAGCGCACCGCCGCCGCGGGTGGCCCAGCGACCCGACACCACCGCGCCGGACAGGTATTCGGCGTGGAACCGGTCCCCGCGCACCCACTGGTCCAGCCAGGCCCAGCCGTTGGCGGTGTGGAGCCGGGAGAGCTCCTTGTAGGCAAGCACCGGCCGGACCGCGGGATGATCAAGATCCTTGATCACCCAGGACCGGGTGCTGTCGATGTCGAACCCGACCCGGCGGAACGCCGACCGCAGGTCCACGGCCGAGTCGGGGTTGACCGGAAACCCGAACGCCGCGTCGATCTCGTCGGCCAGCGCGGCCAGCTTCGGTGGCCGCCCGCCGGCCGCCGGGCGGGGTCCGAGCAGCTCGTCCAGCACGGCCAGGTGGATGTCTCGACGCCAGGGCAGGCCGACCGCGCCCATTTCCGCGGCCGCCAGGGCCGACGCGCACTCCGCCGCCAGCAGCAGCGCGAGGGCGCCGTCGGACCCGGCCCGCCGCCGCTGATCCAGATACGCCTCCCGCAGCAGGTCGAGCGGGTCGTGAGCCACGTCGACGGGGCCGGGCAGGTCGAACAGGGTGGGGACGGCCTCGGCGTCGACGGCGACCGGCCCGGCAGGCACCGGCCGGCCCTGTGCCCTGGCCAGCACCGCCCCCGGCCAGGTCGCATCCCCGAACGCACCGTCGCGGCCGAGCAGAATCCGTTCCACCACGGCGATGTCGTGGCACCGCGGCACCCGGACGCCCCCCGCGATCAGGGGCGGGTAGTCGTCGACGGTCGAGGCCCACAACCACCGTTCACCCGGCCGGACCTCGTGCAGCGCGGCCAGGGCGACCCGGCGACGATCGCCCACCGGTTCGCCGGAATCGGCAAGCTCCTGGAGGACGTGCCCGCCGTCGGGCAACGCCACGCAGGCCAGCACGGTCAGGCGGGGGCGCTCAGGAACCCGAGCCGCGCAGCGACCGCCGGATCGCCTCGAGCTTGTCCTTCGCGGCCTTCTCCCGCTCCGCCTGCTGCTCGGCCGCCGACCGCGCCTCCGGCGTTTCGCCGGCCAGCTCCGCCGACCCGAGCGATTGCGCGAACCTGCCCTCAATCTTGTCCCGGACGAAGTCCAGGCTCGGCACGCCCGCCGCCGAGTAGTCCGGCGGGGGCAGGGCGGCACCCACGGGCCCTGCGTCGAACGGCGCGGCCGCGCCACTGTCGGCCGCGGGGGTGGCGGCCACCGGCTGCTCGAGCTCGTGTTCGTCCGCCATCACAAGTGCCTCCCGTTCGACCCGATCCAGGCTATCTCGACACCCCGGAGTCGACGCTGAAACCGGGTCGACCCGAGTCGGTGCCTGCCTTCTCGCTCACTCGAACGCCGCCAACGCCGCCACCCGTTCGGCGGCAGGCCGCGACGCGCTCCGGCGCCGAATGCCCCCTGTCGTCACCACCGACGGCACGTCCGGTCGATCCGACCACGTACAGAAGGGCACATCATGGGAATCCGCAGCACAGTCGTCGGGGCCGCCATCGCGGCCGCGATGATCGTCACGCCGGCACTGGCCGGCGCCGCGTCGTCCGACTTCGGGCGGGACAGGCCGGCCGCGGTCGGCCTGACCGATGGCGGGACATCGCTGGTCACCTTCCGCACGGACCAGCCGTTCAGGGTGAAGAAGGTCGGTTCGGTCTCCGGGCTCGACGGCGACGCCAAGCTGGTCGGCATCGATTATCGGGTGCAGAACGGCAAGCTCTACGGCGTCGGCAATGCCGGCGGCATCTACCTCCTGTCGACCTCGGATGCGAAGGCCGGCAAGGTCGGTCAGCTCTCGGTTGCGCTGTCCGGCTCGACCTTCGGCGTCGACTTCAACCCGGCGGCGAACGCGCTGCGGGTCGTCAGCGACAACGGGCAGAACCTGCGGCAGCCGTTCCCGGCCACCGGAGATTCGCCGACCGCGCCCACCGTGGCCGACACCGGGTTGACGCTCCCACCGGTCCCCCCGAACCCCGCGGTAACGGCGACCGGGGTGTCCGCCGCTGCGTACACGAACAACGATCTGGACGCGACGACCGGCACCACGTTGTTCGACATCAACACCGCGCTCGACCAGGTGGCAATCCAGTCACCGGCGAACAACGGCACGCTGGCGCCGACCGGAGGCCTGCGCATCGACGCCGACCTCGACGCCGGATTCGACATCTACGCCAAGCTGCGCGGCGGACGGACGGTCGAGGTCACCGGCTTCGCCACGCTGACCAGCGGCGGAACCTCGGCGCTGTATTCGGTCGACCTGCTGGGCGGGGCGGTCGACCGCGTCGGCAAGTTCCCGGTGCCGGTGACCGACCTCGCCGTCGCCCTCGACCGGCGCTGACCCGACCCCTCACCGACGTGCGCCACGCGCACGTCGGTGAGGGCGTTTCCGGCTGGCGGGATCGACCCGGCCCGCCTGTCCGGGTATGGGTTACGGTGACCCCATGGCCCGATGGAGCGTGCTGGAGTGGCCGGTCGTCCGGCAGTTCCGGTCGGGTGACGTCTACGGACGCGGACCGGCGGTCACCTCCCCGCGCACCCGCGCCATGACACCACGGACGTCCACCGCCGACCGCGTCGCCCGCAGCGTGTGCCCGTACTGCGCGGTGGGCTGCGGGCAGAAGGTGTTCGTCAAGGACGAAAAGGTCATCCAGATCGAGGGGGATCCGGACTCGCCGATCTCGCGAGGACGCCTGTGCCCGAAGGGTTCGGCCAGCGAGCAGCTGGTCAACTCGCCGGGCCGGCAGACCGAGATCCTCTACCGGGCCCCGCATGCCACGAAGTGGCAGCCGCTGGAGCTCGACACCGCCATCGACATGGTGGCCGACCGGTTCCTCCAGGCCCGGCGCAACGGCTGGCAGGACCGCGACGACAAGGGCCGGCCGCTGCGCCGCACCATGGGCATCGCCGCACTGGGCGGCGCGACCCTGGACAACGAAGAGAACTACCTGATCAAGAAGCTGTTCACCGCGGCCGGCGCGATCCAGGTCGAGAACCAGGCCCGTATTTGACACTCCGCCACGGTTCCCAGTTTGGGAGCCTCGTTCGGACGCGGCGGCGCCACGCAACCGTTGCAGGACATGGCCAATGCCGATTGCATCGTCATCCAGGGCTCCAACATGGCCGAGTGCCATCCGGTGGGCTTCCAGTGGGTGACGGAGGCCAAGGCCCGCGGGGCGCGGATCATCCATGTCGATCCGCGGTTCACCCGCACCTCGGCGATCGCGCACCGGCACATCCCGATCCGGGCCGGCTCCGACGTCGTGCTGCTCGGCGCGCTCATCAAGTACGTGATCGACAACGACCTGTGGTTCTCCGAGTACGTCGTCGCATACACCAACGCCGCGACGATCGTCAGCGAGAACTACCGGGACACCGAGGAACTCGGCGGGCTCTTCTCCGGCTTCGACCCGGAGACCGGGCAGTACGACCTGTCGACCTGGGCGTACGCCACCCATGAGGGCGATGACACCGAGCACGGCGCCACCGCCGCGGCGCGCGCGGCCGGCGAGGCCTACGGCAGCGGTGGCCCGCCACTGGAAACCGCCGAGGTGCAGCGCGACGAGACCCTGCAGCACCCCCGCACGGTGTTCCAGATCCTCAAACGGCACTTCGCCCGCTACACGCCGGCGATGGTGCACGAGGTCTGCGGCATCACCCCCGACGACTTCGCCTACCTGGCCACGTCGATCACCGAGAACTCCGGGCGGGACCGCACCACGTGCTTCGCCTACGCCGTCGGCTGGACCCAGCACACGCTCGGCGCCCAGTTCATCCGCACCTCGGCGATCCTGCAGCTGCTGCTGGGCAACATGGGTCGCCCCGGCGGCGGCATCATGGCGCTGCGCGGACACGCCAGCATCCAGGGATCGACCGACATCCCGACCCTGTTCAATCTGCTGCCGGGATACCTGCCGATGCCGATGGTCGGCAGGCACGACACGCTCCAGGAGTACCTGGACGCGATCTCCTCGAAGCAGCAGAAGGGCTATTGGGCGGACGCCGACGCGTACACCGTCAGCCTGCTCAAGGCCTGGTGGGGCGACGCCGCCCGGGCGGACAACGACTGGGCCTACGACTACCTGCCCCGCCTGTCAGGACCGCACGGCACCTACCAGACCGTCCGCGACATGCTCGAGGACAAGGTCGAGGGCTATTTCATCCTGGGCCAGAATCCGGCCGTCGGGTCCGCGAACGGCCGGATGCAACGGTTCGGCATGTCCCACCTGAAGTGGCTGGTGGTGCGCGACCTCAACCTGATCGAGTCGGCGACCTGGTGGAAGGACGGCCCGGAGATCGCCTCGGGTGAGCTGCGCACCGAGGACATCGCCACCGAGGTGTTCTTCCTCCCCGCGGCCACCCATGTGGAGAAGGCGGGTTCGTTCACCCAGACCCAGCGTCTGGTGCAGTGGCGGGAGAAGGCGCTCGATCCACCCGGCCAGGCCCAGGCCGAACTGGACTTCTTCTACGAGCTCGGGAAGCGGATCCGGGCCAAGCTGGCCGACTCCACCGACGAGCGGGACCGGCCGCTGCTGGACCTGACCTGGGACTATCCGCTGGACGCGCACGGCGAACCGATCCCCGAGTCGGTGCTGCGGGAGATCAACGGCTACTACCTGACCGGGCCGGACGCCGGCAAGCCGCTGGCCGGCTACACCGAGATGCGGGCCGACGGCTCCACCGTCGGCGGCTGTTGGATCTACACCGGGGTGTACGCCGACGGCATCAACCATGCCGCCAAGCGGGTGCCGGGCGGCGGGCCGAGCCCCAGCCAGACCGAATGGGGCTGGGCGTGGCCGGCCAACCGGCGGGTCCTGTACAACCGGGCGTCCGCCGATCCGGCCGGCAGGCCGTGGAGCGACCGCAAGAAGCTCGTCTGGTGGGACGAGCAGCAGGGCCGCTGGGTCGGTGACGACGTGCCCGACTTCGTGCTCGACCGCGCACCCGGCAGCCGGCCGGACCCGGACGTGGGCGGCGCCGCGGCGCTGGCCGGCGACGACCCGTTCGTCATGCAGTCCGACGGCAAGGGGTGGCTGTTCGCGCCGAAGGGCATGCTGGACGGGCCGCTGCCCACGCACTACGAGCCGCAGGAGTCCCCCATCGCCAACGCGCTGTACCCGCAGCAGCAGAGCCCGTCGCGGCTCCTGCTGCCCGGCAAGGACAACCTGTTTGCGCCCAGTGCCGGCGAGCCCGGGGTGGACGTGTACCCGTACGTGTTCACCACCTACCGGCTCACCGAGCACCACACCGCGGGCGGGATGAGCCGCTGGCTGCCGTTCCTGGCCGAACTGCAGCCGGAGATGTTCTGCGAGGTCTCGCCGGAGCTCGCGGCGGAACGGGGCCTGGAGAACTACGGCTGGGCCACGATCATCTCGCCGCGGACGGCGATCGAGGCGAAGGTGCTGGTCACCGACCGGATGACGCCGCTGATCGTCGGCGGTCACACCGTGCACCAGATCGGACTGCCCTACCACTGGGGAGTGGGCGGGGACGCCGTCGTCAGCGGTGACGCCGCCAACGACCTGCTGGGTATCACCATGGACCCGAACGTGCAGATCCAGGAGTCCAAGGTGGGGTCCTGCGACATCCGGCCCGGCCGTCGACCGCAGGGCGAGGAGCTGCTCCGACTGGTCGCCGAGTACCAGTCCCGCTCCGGCACCACGGTGCAGACCGACAATCAGCGGATCACCGATCCGGCCCATGAGATCGTCTACCCCCCACCCGAGGACGATGATCCACGGAATGAGGGCTGGTCGCGATGGTGATCGATGATCGTCCCGCCGCTCACCACGATCCGAGGAGGGGCTGATGGGTCAACTGCACGGGCCCACCGACCCCACCCACGACGCGAACTGGGCGGATCCCCAGCCGCGCAAGGGTTTCTTCACCGACACGTCGATCTGCATCGGCTGCAAGGCCTGCGAGGTGGCCTGCAAGGAGTGGAACCGCAACCCGCGTGACGGCGATCTGCAGCTGCTCGGCTCGTCCTACGACAACACGGGTTCGTTGGGGGCCAGCACCTGGCGGCACGTCGCGTTCATCGAGCAGGGTCGCGACCGCATCGAGGAGGCCAGGGCCTCCGGCCGGGCGCTGGTCGGTCTGGGCATGCCGGGCGTGCGCGCGTCTTCTTCCGCCCCGGAACCGGTCGATACAACGCCACCGGACACCGCCGACTTCCGCTGGCTGATGTCGTCCGACGTGTGCAAGCACTGCACGCACGCCGGCTGCCTTGACGTGTGCCCGACCGGGGCGCTGTTCCGGACCGAGTTCGGCACCGTCGTGGTGCAGGCCGACGTGTGCAACGGGTGCGGCACCTGCGTGGCCGGCTGCCCGTTCGGCGTCATCGAGCGGCGCGACGACGGCACCTACGCGACCAACGCCGAGCGGCCCGAGCACCCAGGAGTCCCGAACACCGGCGTCGCCCAGAAGTGCACGCTGTGCTACGACCGGATCGTGGAGGGCCAGACGCCGGCCTGCGCCCAGACGTGCCCGACCACGTCCATCAAGTACGGCAACCATGACGACCTGGTCGCCCAGGCCAAGGACCGGGTCGCCGAACTGCACGCGCAGGGGATGACCGAGGCCCGCCTCTACGGCGCCAACGAGCATGACGGCGTGGGCGGCACCGGATCGGTCTTCCTGTTGCTCGACGAGCCGGAGGTGTACGGCCTGCCGCCGGATCCGCGGGTGCCGACCGCCGATCTCCCACGGATGTTCAACCGGGCGGGTACCGCCGCCGTGGGCATGCTCGCCGCCGTCGCCCTCTCCTTCCTGACCGGACGTCGGAGGGGCCGATGACCACCTCCGAGTTCGACAGCCTGCGCCCGCCGGAACCGGCGGGCGGCCGCCGTCGTGGGCGCAAGCGGCCCGGCGGCGGGCGGGCGCGGCAGGCCGGCGCCGACGGCTCGCGCGAGATGCCGATGGTGCCCGAGGTGGAGTTCACCTCCTACTACGGACGTCCGGTGGTCAAGCCGCCGCCGTGGGGCGAGGAGATCCCGCTCTACCTGTTCCTGGGCGGGGTCGCCGGCGGATCCGGGGTGCTCGCGGCCGGCGCGCAGCTGACGAAGCGGCCGGTCCTGCGCCGCAACTCCCGGCTCGCCGCCATCGCCGCAGTGGGCCTGGGCGGGGTCGCCCTGGTCCTCGACCTCGGCCGGCCCGAGCGGTTCCTCAACATGCTGCGGACCGTCAAGCTGACCTCGCCGATGAGCATCGGCTCGTGGATCCTGTCCGCCTTCAGCGCGGGCGCCGGAGTCGTCGCGGCGATCGAGGTCGACCGGATGACCGGTCGGCGACTGCCGCTCGGTCCGCTGCGCCGACTGCTGCCGGTCGTCGACGTGGCCGCCGGCATGTGGACCGCGGCGTTCGGTCCGCCGCTGGCCGCCTACACCGCGGTCCTGCTGGCCGACACCGCCGTCCCGACCTGGAACGCGGCCAGGGAGGAACTGCCCTTCGTCTTCATCAGCTCGGCCAGCCTGGCCGCCGGCGGCCTGGCCATGATCACATCACCGGTCGAGGAGACCGGCCCGGCACGCCATCTGGCGGTGCTCGGCGCCGTCGGCGAGGTGATCGCGACGAAGGCGATGCACCGCCGGATGGATCCGACGGTGGCCGAGACCCTGCATCACGGGCCGGCCGGCACGATGCTGAAGTGGAGCGAGGCGCTCACTGTCGCCGGTGGGCTGGGGGCGCTGCTGGCCGGCCGGCACCGAGTCATCGCGATCGCCTCCGGGGTGACGCTGCTCGCCGCCTCTGCCCTGACCCGATTCGGTGTGTTCGAGGCCGGCATTCACTCCACGAAGGACCCGAAGTACACGATCGAGCCGCAGAAGCGCCGGCTCGCCGCCCGCCGGGCGGCCGGTGTCACCGACGACTCGATCACCACCGGGCGCTGAGCCGGCCCGAGACGTCCGCTGACGGTCGCGCCATCAGCGTGGGCGCGCACCTCCGCTCGTGCGAGCCGCGGAACATCCGGTCGCCCCACGCGACCCGAAGCCCGCAATTTCCACGCCGCCCACTTCCCACCTTTAACCGGCGCGTGCGGCGCGCGTTGACAGGGGGCGCGACCTCGCCAAAATGTACATTTCAGCCATATCAGCGTACCTTGATCCCATGAGCGAGATGCCGGTCACCAAAGCACGCGCGCGGCTGGCCGACGTCGTTGATGAGGCCCGCATCGCACACGAACCGATCTTTCTGACGCGCCGGGGACGCCGGGTCGCCGCCGTGATCGGCGCCGAGGAGCTGGAGGACCTGATCGAGGCCGCGGAAGACCTCGAGGACATCCGAGCCGCAGCGGCAGCGCGCGCGGAGCTGGTGGCAATCGGCGCCGACCCGATCCCCTGGGAAGACGTGAAGGTCGATCTCGGCCTGACATGACTTATCGGATCGAACTGACTCCGGCCGCCGCCCGTCAGCTTCGCAAGCTCGATCCGCAGGCGCGCCGTCGAATCCAGGCGGCCGTCGAACTGCTGGGAGCCAACCCCCGACCGCCGGGCGCCAAGAAGCCGGTCGGCGGAGAAGGTGAGTGGCGGGTCCGGACCGGGGAGTACCGAATCATCTACGAAATCCAAGACCAGGTCCTCCTGGTACTGGTTCTCGCCGTGGGTCACCGGGGAGGGGTCTATCGCGATCGGTCCTGATCCCATCCACTGACATGGCCCATCCTGGGGATGTCGGCATTGTGTTCACTGCACCGCTCCCGCGCACATGTGCCGCCAGATGCGTGGTAGCGGTTCACTCATCGCCGCAGACCCCATCGACTCTCAGCGCACCTCGATGCCGGCACCGGCGACGGTGCGCCCGATGACCGGATGGCCGGGCAGCTCGCCGACCACCAGCAGACCGCCCGAGGTCTGGGCGTCGGCAAGCAGCAGCAGGTCGTCCTCGGTGACATCGCCCGCGGCGCGTAGATGCGGCCGCACCCAGTCGAGGTTCCGGCGAGACCCACCGGGCACGAAGCCGTCCCGCAACGCAACCCGGGCGGCGTCCAGGACGGGCACCGCGCTCCGGTCGATGACCGCGCCCACCCCGGACGCCCGGCACATCTTGTGCAGGTGCCCCAGCAGGCCGAAGCCGGTGATGTCGGTGGCCGCCCGCAGGCCGGCGGCGAGCGCCGCTTCGGACGCATTCCGATTGAGCCGGGTCATCGTCGCGATCGCCTCGTCGAACACCTCGCCGGTCTGCTTGTGCCGGTTGTTCAGCAGGCCCAGACCAAGCGGCTTGGTCAGCGTCAGGGGCCGGCCGGGCTCGGCGGAATCGTTTCGCAGCAACCGATCCGGGTGGGCCACTCCGGTCACCGCCATGCCGTACTTGGGTTCCGGGTCGTCGATGCTGTGCCCGCCGATCACCGGGCAGCCCGCCTCCGTGCCGACGTCGACGCCGCCCCGGAGCACCTCGGACATCAACTCCAACGGCAGGACGCCCCGCGGCCAACCGACCAGGTTGATCGCCACGACCGGTCGCCCGCCCATCGCGTACACGTCCGACAGCGCGTTGGCCGCGGCGATCCGGCCCCAGTCGTAGGCGTCGTCGACGACCGGGGTGAAGAAGTCCGCGGTGGAGATGAGAGCCAGGTCCGTTTCGGTTCCCGTGCGGAGCCGGACCACGGCCGCGTCGTCCCCGCTCTCCAGGCCGACCAGCACGTCGCCGACGGTCTGGCCGATCAGGCCGCGGACCGCGTCCTCCAATTCGCCCGGCGGGATCTTGCAGGCGCAGCCACCGCCGTGCGCGTACCCCGTCAGCCGAATGCCCGTCGCAGTCATCATGCGAGAGTAGAACGCCCATCGTTTCGACCCCGGGGCGGTGTGCCCGGACCGTTGGATGTGTCATTCCCGAGCCACACCGCGACGTATGGATTCGGCTTCGGCCCGGATCTGATAGGCGTACTCGAACGCCATCGAACCGCAGAAGGGCCGCCGCGCCGCGGGCATCACCGACGGCTCGATCACCAAAGGTCCCGGGGAACTTGTCTGGTCAGATGACCAAGTCAAATGACCAGTCCGCGGAAACGTCTGTTCGGCAGGCTCAGCAGGTCGTCCTCGCCCGCGGGGCGCAGGTGCGGCCGCACCCAGTCGAGGGAGCCGCCCGTCACGAACCCGTCCCGAGGTTGATCGCCACCACCGGCTGATCTGGTCGGCGTACTCGAGATCCCCGGGGTGCATGACTTCAGGGTGCCGGGCCCAAGGGGATCGACGCCAGCACGCTGGGCGAACTGGATCGGGTGCTCACCGTCGGGACAGCCCCATCGCGGCCAGCACCGCGTCGTGCACCTCGGTGTTCTTGATGACCTTGCCCAAGCGGTCGGATCCCGGCCCCTGCGCGGTGATCGGGGTCGCGGCGCCGGTGTGGTTGCCGGTGGTCCAGTCGATGGTCATCACCAGATCGGAATCGGCGATGTCGATCTGATCCTCGGACTGCTCGATCGTGCAGTTCACGCGGTCCTCGCTGGCGCAGTTCTCGTCGGCCGGATCCACGTTCTCGATCGCCAGCCCGCCGGTCTCGTGGTCGCCGACCACCAGGACCAGGGTGCCAGGTGTCCGACGGGCGAAGTCAAGAGCCATGGCCACGGTGCCGTCGAGGGCCTTGCCGGCCTCGACCATCAGATGAGCATTGCTGTGGTGGGCCATCTCGTCGATGCCCTCCTCCTCGATGAACAGGAAGAACCCGTCCCGGTCCCTGGACAGCAGCTTCAGTGCCTTCTCGGACATGGTCAGCAGCGGCACCGACGGCTCGTAGAGGTCGCCCTCGCCCTCGTTGTGGTACTCGAACATCTCCTCGTTGGCGAACAGCCCGAGCACCTTGCCTCGCCGGACGTCGTCCAATTCGTCGCCATTGCGCACGTACCGGTAGCCGAGTTGCTGGGCACGCTCGACAAGGTTCCCCTTGGTGCCCTTGCTCTGCTCGCTCGTATCCTTCGGCGGCTTGTCCTCCCACGCCCCGGGATTGCCCGCCGGGTACCACCAGTCCTCGCCGCCGCCGAGCACCACGTCCACCTTGGTGTTCTCGATGATCTGGCGGGCGATCTCGCTCTGATCGGACCTGTCCGGGACGTGGGCGCTGAAGGCCGCCGGTGACGCGTCGGTGACCTGCGATGTGGTGACCAGGCCGGTGGCCCTGCCCGCATCCCGGGCCCGCTCGAGCAGGTTCGTGACGCTCTTTTCCTTGAGGTCGACGCCGACCGCGCCGTTGTAGGTTCGGACTCCGGTGGCATAGGCCGTCGCGGCCGCCGCCGAATCCGTCACCGCCTCCTCCGGATCGGCGGAATCGGTGTGCACGAAACCGGTCTGTTCCATCTGATTCATCGCCAGCTCGCCGTTCTGGCCCTTGGACGCCAACCGGATCAGTTCGCGGTGCGCGATCCCCATGCCGTCGCCCTGGATGAAGATGACGTTGCGAGCCCTGTTGTGCCCCCACGACGATGACGTTTGCTGGTCGACCGTCGACTCCTGCGGCGCGCTCAGTGTCGGCGCCATGGACGCAACCAGGAGGGACGACGCCGCGATGGCTACGATGCCGGCGCCCGTTCCACCGGCCAGCCACCATCCGGTTCGTCGCGATGCTTGCACTTGGGCCTCCCCAAGAACGGTGCTCGGACAACGTTGTCCACGCGCGGAGCGTGAACGTATCGCGACACACGGTGAGCCGCAACCCGTCAAAGCGCTGCGGCACGGGTCCCAGCGGGCTGCGCCCGGTCCCCCTGTGCCCAACGGCGCCCTCGCAAGCTCAGGCGACTAGTTTGAGGCACCGGAGGAGGCGTGTGGGTTCCTGGTGGTCCCCTCGGTCTTCAAAACCGGTGAGGTCGAGCAGCTCGGCCTGGCGGGTTCGATTCCCGTCCGCCTCCGCCGACATCCCCGACGCCGGGAATCCACAGCACAATGCAGGGCGTGACCCAGACCGACCCGCGCCGGCTGATCCCGCGAACCGATCACCTGCTCGCGCTCCCGGCTGCGCAGGCGGCGCGCATCCGCCTGGGTGACCACGCGGTCCGGACGCTGGTCCGGAACCTCCAGGAGCAGGCTCGCACCGGCGAGATCGACCCCGGCGAGGTCGAGCCCATCCTGCTCGCGTCCCTCGCGACCCGCACCCCATCGGCACTGCGCCCGGTGCTCAACGCCACCGGCGTCGTCGTGCACACCAATCTGGGCCGCGCGCCGCTGTCCGCGGCCGCGGTGGAAGCCTTGATCAACGCCGGCGGCTATGTCGACGTGGAGCTGGACCTGGCGACCGGCACCCGGTCCCGGCGGGGCGCCGCGGCACGTGCCGCCCTGCTCGACGCCTGCCCGCCCGCCGAGGAGGCGCTGGTGGTCAACAACGGTGCGGCCGCGCTGGTGCTGGCCACCACCGCGCTCGCCGCCGGCCGCGAGGTGGTGGTCAGCCGCGGCGAACTGATCGAGATCGGCGCCGGTTTCCGGTTGCCCGACCTGATCGCCTCGACCGGGGCGCGGCTCCACGAGGTTGGCACCACCAACCGCACCCACCTGCGGGACTACAGCGATGTCATCGGCCCGGAGACCGGCTGCCTGTTGAAGGTGCATCCGAGCAACTTCCGGGTTCAGGGGTTCACCTCGGCGGTGTCGGTGGGCGACCTCCGGCCGCTGGCCGACGAGCACGGCATCGCGCTGGTGGTCGACATCGGCAGTGGGTTGCTCCGACCCGATCCCCTGCTGCCCGACGAACCGGACGCGGCCACCACCCTGGCCGCCGGCGCGGACGTGGTCACCTCCAGCGGCGACAAGCTGCTCGGCGGGCCGCAGGCCGGTCTCGCGCTCGGCCGGGCGGCGAGCATCCAGGCCATGGCAGGGCACCCGCTGGCCCGGGCGGTCCGCGCCGACAAACTCACCCTGGCCGCACTGGAGGCGACGGTGGCCGCCGGCCCGGCGCCCGTCACCCAGGCGTTGCATGCCGACCCCGAACGACTCCGCGTCCGCGCCGAGCGTCTGGCCGGAGCCGTTGACGCCCAAGTGGTTCCGCACGACGGAAGGGTCGGCGGGGGCGGCGCTCCCGGGTTGCCGCTGCCCGGCTGGGCGGTGCGGCTGCCCGAGTCGGCGGCCGCCCGCCTGCGCACCGGCCGACCCGCGGTGCTGCCGCGGGTGCACGACGGCGCCTGTCTGCTCGACCTGCGCTGCGTGCCCGAGGCCGACGACGACCGGTTGCTGGATGCGGTCCGCGCCGCGCTCGCGGGGAGCTGACGCGTGCACGACACCCCTCACGTGGTTGCCACCGCCGGACACGTCGATCACGGCAAGAGCACCCTGGTGCGTGCGCTCACCGGGATGGAGCCGGACCGATGGGCCGAGGAGCGTCGCCGCGGGCTGACGATCGACCTGGGCTTCGCCTGGACCACGCTGCCGTCCGGGCGTCCCGTCGCCTTCGTCGATGTGCCGGGCCACGAGCGGTTCCTGGGCAACATGCTCGCCGGCCTCGGACCCGTACCGGTGGTCTGTTTCGTCGTCGCCGCCGACGAGGGCTGGCGGGCCCAGTCCGGCGACCACCGCGACGCCGTCGCCGCCCTTGGCATTCGTCATGGTCTCGTGGTCATCACCCGCGCCGACCGGGCGACCGACGGCGGCGCCCGGGCGCTCACCCAGGCCCGGACCGAACTGGCCGAGACCGGGCTGCGGAACGCCCCCGCGGTGGTCGTGTCCGCCGTCGAGGGGACCGGCCTGCCGGAGCTGCTGACCACCCTGGATGATGTTCTCGCCGACCTGCAGGCGCCCGACACCACGGGTCGGCTGCGACTGTGGGTCGACCGGTCCTTCACGATCACCGGCGCCGGCACGGTGGTCACCGGCACGCTCGCCGCCGGCACCATCGCCAGGGGCGATCATCTGCAGGTGCTCGGCCACGACCCGCCGCGACCGGTGGTGGTGCGGGGACTGCAGAGCCGCGGCGAGGCGCACGATTCGCTGGCCCCGGTGGACCGGGTGGCCCTGAACCTGCGCGGTGTCCCGGCCGACCGGATCGGCCGCGGCGACGTCCTGGTCACCCCCGACGCCTGGCCGGTGACCGACGTCATCGACGTACGCCGCACCAGCGGTGCCCCGTTCACCGAGGCCCCCGAGCGGCTCGGCGTGCACGTGGGCACCGCGGCCGT
>JBIOVW010000084.1:0-14048 GCA_044867945.1 Nakamurella sp.
CGCCCACTCCATGCTCACCAGGCCGGCCGCGGTGGCGCTCATCCCGGGGCAGCCGTAGCCCTCGACGGTCCCGCCCGCCAGCTGCAGCTGCGCGATCTTCGGCACCAGCTCGAACGGGAACTCGGCCCGCTCCCAGTAATCGTTGATGATCGGCAGGACCTCGGCGTCGACGAAAGCCCGGACCCGGTCCCGGATCTCCCGCTCCTCGTCGGTGAGCAGGTCGGTCAGCAGGTAGTAGTCGGTGTTCCGAGCGGTGGTCAAATCCTTGGTGAACTCCGCGGCGAGGTTCAGCTTGCTGCTCATGATTTCACTACCTCTTCGGTGGCCCGGGGAGTCTTGTTCCCGGCCTCGTCGTAGTCGTACCAGCCCTTCCCGGTCTTGCGGCCCAGTTCGCCGCGCTCGACAAGGGCCGCGACGCTGCGGCTCGGTTGGTCCTTGGGGTCACCGGACTGCGCGAACCGGTCCTTCTTGGTCAGGTACCCGATGTCGATGCCGGTGAGGTCCATCAGCTCGAACGGGCCCATCGGGTAGCCCAGCGCGGCGCGGCAGGCGGTGTCGATGTCGCTGACCGATGCGATGCCGTTCTCCAGCAGGTGGATGGCCTCGTCACGCACGGCATTGAGGATGCGGTTGGCGACGAACCCGGGGATCTCCCGGTTCAGCACCACGGGCGTCTTGCCCAACCGTCGGGTCAATTCAACGGACGTGGCCACTGTGCTGTCCGAGGTCTCGGGTCCGCGGACCACTTCGACGCACTTCATGATCAGCGCGGGGTTGAAGAAGTGCAGGTTGCACACCCGGTCGGGTCGGCCTGTGGCGTCGGCGAGCCGGGAGGACACGATGCTGGACGAGTTCGTGGCCAGGATCGCATGTTCTGGTGCGGCCTTGTCCAGTTCGGCGAACAGGGCGCGCTTGGTGTCGAGCTTCTCCACCGCGGCCTCGACGATGTAGTCGGCGGTGGACGCGGCGCCGGTCAGGTCGGTGGTGAAGGTCAGCCGGGCGAACGCTGCGTCGACATCCTCCTGAGTGCGCCGCCCCTTTGCCACATCTCGGGAGAGGCGCTGCCGCAGCTCGGTTTCCGCCTTGGTCAGGGCAGGCTCGGCGATGTCGGTGACGGTGGCCGTCAAGCCGGCCAGGGCGCAGACCATGCCGATCTGCGACCCCATCGCGCCGGCTCCCACCACGACCACGTGGTTCACGGACGTCATGACGGTCACCGGCCCTTGAAGGCGGGTGGACGTTTGGCCAGGAACGCGTCGGTGCCCTCGTTCTTGTCGTCGGTGGTGTACAGCAGCGCCTGGGCGAGTCGCTCGACGACCAGGCCGGTGCGCTGGTCGGCGTCCATCCCGGTCCGGATGACCAGTTTGGCCAGCCGGATCGCCAGCGGTCCCTTGGCGGTGATCTGCTCGGCGACCTGCCGGGCCCTGGCCAGCAGTTCGTCGCCGGGGACGACGGTGGTGACCAAGCCGATCCGCTGCGCCTCGTCGGCCCTGACCAGGCGGCCGGTGAGGATCATCTCGATGGCGCGGCCGGTGCCGACGAGGCGGGCCAGTCGCTGGGTGCCGCCGGCCGCCGGGAGCACCGACAGGTTGGTCTCGGGCAGGCCGAACCGGGCGGTGTCGGCGGCGATCCGGATGTCGCAGGACATGGCCAGCTCGCAGCCGCCGCCCAGGGCGAACCCGTTGACGGCGGCGATGGTCGGCTTCTCGAACGCCTCGACGTCGTCGTAGAGGCGCTGCAGGTCCGAGGACAGGGCGGTGTGCAGGGTGTAGGTGCGGACCTGGGAGATGTCCGCGCCGGCCACGAACGCCTTCCCGCCGGCCCCGGTGAAGATCACCACCTGCACATCGTCGTCGGTGCGGAAGGCGTCCAGGGCGGCCCGGATGTCCGACTGCACTTTCCGGTTGACCGCGTTGCGGACCTCGGGCCGGTTGATCGTGAGCACGGCGATGCCGTCGGACACCTCGGTGTACAGGGTTTCGTAGTCGGTTCTTGTCGGCGATTGGGTTGTTGTCATGGCGGTCACCGGTAGGCGGCAAGGCCGGTGATGGCCTGCCCCATGATCAGGGTGTGCACCTCGTCGGTGCCCTCGTAGGTGCGGACCGATTCCAGGTTGTTGGCGTGCCGCAGCGGCGAGTAGTCCAGGGTGATGCCGTTGCCGCCCAGCATTTCCCGGGCCTCCCGGCAGATCTCGATGGCCTCCCGCACGTTGTTCAGCTTGCCGAACGAGATCTGCTGCGGGTGCAGCGTTCCGGCGTCCTTGAGGCGCCCGGTCTGCAGGGCCACCAGGATGCCCTTCTGGATCTCCAGGACCATGTCGGCCAGCTTGCGCTGGGTCAACTGGAAGCTGGCCAGCGGCACGTCGAACTGCTTGCGGTCCAGCGTGTACCGCAGGGCCGTCTCATAGGAGTCGCGGGCCGCGCCCATGGCCCCCCAGATGATGCCGTAGCGGGCCTCGTTCAGGCAGGCGAACGGCCCCTTGAGGCCGACGACGTTGGGCAGCACCGCGTCCGCGGGCAGCCGCACGTCCTGCAGGGTGATGTCGCACTGGATCGAGGCGCGCATGGACAGCTTCGGCTCGATCGCGGTGGCGCTGAAGCCGGGGGTGTCGGTGGGCACCACGAAACCGCGGACCCCCTCGTCGGTCGTGGCCCAGATGATGGCGACCTGGGCGATGGAGGCCAGGCCGATCCACCGCTTGGCCCCGTTCAGCACCCAATCTCCGCCGTCCCGCACCGCGTGGGTGACCATCCCGGCCGGGTCGGAGCCCGCGGTCGGCTCGGTCAGCCCGAAGCATCCGATCGCCTCGCCCTTGGCCATGCCGGGCAGCCACTGCTGCTTCTGCTCCTCCGAGCCGTGCTTGTGGATGGCGCTCATCGCCAGCGAGCCCTGCACCGAGACGAACGTGCGCAGGCCGGAGTCGCCGGCCTCCAGTTCCAGGGCCGTCAGGCCGTACTCGACGGAGCTTCGGCCGGGGCAGCCGTATCCCTTGAGGTGCATTCCGAGCAGGCCGATCGCGCCGAACTCGGTGGCGATCTCCCGCGGGAAGTGCGCGTCCTCGTACCACCGCTTGATGTTCGGACGGATCCGCTCGTCGACGAAGGCGCGGACCTTGTCCCGCTGCGCGAGTTCCTCCGCGCTGAACAGGGAGTCCAGGTTCAGGTAGTCGCGGGCCCGCTCGGTGATCGGGGTGGGCGGGACGGTGACGGCACCGGCGTAGATGCCAACCGGATTGGCCTGGGTGGTGGTCATGGGGCTCTCCAAGGTTGAAAGGTCAGGAGTCAGGCGGATTCGAGGAGGACGGAGATGCCCTGGCCGACGCCGATGCACATGGTGGCCAGGGCGCGGCGGGCGCCGCGGTCGTGCAGTTCGATCGCGGCGGACAGGGCGATCCGGGCGCCGCTGGCGCCCAACGGATGACCAAGCGCGATGGCCCCGCCGTTGGGGTTGACGTGCTCGGCGTCGTCGGCGATGCCGAGCTGCCGAAGCACGCCGAGGGCCTGCGCGGCGAACGCCTCGTTCAGCTCGAGCAGGTCAAGATCCGAGACGGTCAATCCGTTGCGGGACAACAACTTCTGGGTCGCCGGGACCGGGCCGATACCCATGATCCGGGGTGGCACGCCGGCCACCGCGGCCGAGGTGACCCGGGCCAGCGGCGTCAGACCGTACTTCTGCACCGCCGCCGAGGAGGCGATCAGCACGGCGGACGCGCCGTCGTTGATCCCGGACGCGGTGCCGGCGGTGACGGTGCCGCCCGGGTTGATCGGCTTGAGCCTGGCCAGCGCCTCCGTTGAGGTGGCCCGCGGGTGCTCGTCGGTGTTCACGACGACCGGCTCACCCCGCCGCTGCGGGATGGTCACCGGCAGGATCTCCCTGGCCAGCCGGCCGGAGCCGATGGCCTTGGCCGCCCGGTCCTGCGAACGGAGCGCGAACGCGTCCTGATCGGCCCGGGCGATACCGAATTCGACGGCCACGTTGTCCGCGGTTTCCGGCATCGAATCGGTGCCGAACCTCTCCCGCATCACCGGGTTGACGAATCGCCAACCGATGGTGGTGTCGTGGATCTCGGTGGACCGGGAGAACGCCGAGGTCGCCTTGGGGAGGACGAACGGAGCGCGGCTCATGCTCTCCACCCCGCCGGCCAGCACCAGGTCGGCGTCTCCGGAGCGGACCGCCCGGGACGCGATGGCGATCGCGTCCAGGCTCGAACCGCACAGCCGGTTGACGGTCGAACCCGGTGCGGTGACGGGCAGGTCGGCCAGCAGGGCCGCCATCCGGGCGACATTGCGGTTGTCCTCGCCGGCCTGGTTCGCGCAGCCGAGGACCACGTCGTCCAGGGCCTCCCAGTCCACCGACGGCAGCCGGCCGACCAGGCCGCGCAGCACGCGCGCGGCCAGGTCGTCGGTCCGCACGGCGGACAGTGCGCCTCCGTACCGGCCGAACGGGGTGCGGACCCCGTCGACCAGATATGCGGTTGTGCTCATGACTGCTCTCCGACCTGCTGCCGCAGCTTGTACTTCTGGATCTTGCCGCTCGCCGTGGAGGGCAGTTCGGGCAGCACCTCCAGCCGTTCCGGCCAGTACTGCTTGCCGACGCCCTTCTCGGCCAGAAATGCCTTCATCTCCTCGAAGGTGAACCCATCAACGCCCGGCCGCAACACGACGCAGGCGCACGCACGCTCCTGCAGCCGCGGATCGGGGATGCCGATGACCGCGACCGAAGCGATCTTCGGGTTCTCGTACAGGGCGTTCTCCACGTAGGCGACCGGGATGTTCTCACCGCCGCGGATGATCACGTCCTTGGTCCGGCCCGACAGCTTCAGGTAGCCCTTCTCGTCGACATAGGCCAGGTCGCCGGTGTCGAACCAGCCGTCGAAGAACAGCTCCCGGGTCATCGCCAGCCGCCGGGCGTAGCCGACGAACAGGAACGGCCCCCGCACCTGCAGCCGGCCGGCCGGCCCGGCCGGCCGGACACTTCCGTCCAGATCGACGACTCGCAGTTGCATGCCCGGCCACGGGAAACCGTCGCGCTCGGCGATGATCTCCGGCGGATCGCCCGGGATGCCGAGGGTGACCAGGCCGTTCTCGGTCTGGCCCCAGCCACCCACGACCGTCAGGCCAGGGAACCGGGCCTGCGCCGCACGCACGATCGCCGGTGGCACCGGTGCGCCCATGCAGCAGAACCGCTGCAGGCTGGACAGGTCGTGGTCGTCCAGGTTCGGTGCGTTGAGGGTGTCGTGCAGGAACGGGGTCGCCGCCGACGTATAGGTGATCTTGTACTCGTCCACCAGCTCGACGAACTTCGCGTTGCTCCACACGTCCTGGTACACGCCGGTGGCGCCGAGCTGGGTGGGCAGCCGCACGCCGTAGAGCATGCCGGTCAGGTGGGCGAACGTCGATGCCATGTGGATGACGCTGTCCCGCCCGACACCGAGTCGGTCCGGGAGGGGTTGGTTGGCCGCGACCAGGGTGTTGTGGGTGTGCATGACGCCCTTGGGCTCACCGGTGGTGCCGGAGGTGAACATCAGCAGGGTGACCTCGTTGGGGTCCGGCCGGTAGCCGGCCAGCTCGGCCCGGTCCCGCCGATGTTCGAACGGGGTGGCCGCGAACTCCTCCCACGAACCCGCCTCACCCGGCTTGCCCAGCACCAGCACATGCTGCAGCGCCGGCCATTCCGGCCGCAGCCGGTCGACCATGGCGGCGTAGTCGTAGCCGCGGAACTCGGCCGGGACGATGATCAGCTTGGACTCGGCCAGCTTGACCATGAAGCCCACCTCGCGGTCCCGGTAGATCGGGATCAGCGGGTTGCTGACCGCGCCGATCCGGGTGGCCGCGAAGTGCACCACCAGGAACTCGATCCAGTTGGGCAGCTGGAAGGAGATCACGTCGCCGGGCCGGACGCCCAGCTCCAGGAAACCCAGGGCGGCCCGATCGACCTCGGCGGCCAGTTCCGCGTAGGTGACCTGCCGGCGGGCGTCGACCGCGGCGGTCTTGTCCGGGGTTCGGGCGGCCACCTCGTCCAGGAAATCGGTGATGACCTTGTTCTGCCAGAATCCTGCCTTGGTGTACTCGTCGATGATCTCGTCGGTGAGGATCGTCTCGAGAGACATTGTGGTCCGCTCTCAGCTCATCGTGAGGCCGCCGCTGACGCTGACGGTCTGTCCGGTGATGTAGGAGGCCTCGTCGGAGGCGAAGAACGCGACCGCGTTGGCCAGGTCGCTCGGGTCGGCCAGCCGGCGGAAGGGGATCGCCTTGGTCAGCGCGTCCCGCAGCTTGGGGTTGTCACCGCCGATCGAGGCGAACAGCGGGGTGTCGGTCGGGCCGGGGCACACGACGTTGACATTGACCTGGCTGCGGGCCATCTCGCGGGCGATGGCCTTGGTGAAGGCGATGACGCCGCCCTTGGCGGCCGAGTAGACGGCCTCGCCGGAGGAGCCGACCCGGCCGGCGTCCGAACCCAGGTTGACCACGTGCCCGTGGCCCTGCGCGGCCATGATCGGCAGCACCGCCTTGGACGTGTTGAACACGCCGTACAGGTTGATGGAGATGACCCGGTCCCAGTCGGCCTCGTTGCTGTCCACGAACGGTCCGACCTTGTCCCAACCGGCGTTGTTGACCAGCACGTCGATCCGGCCGAACCGCTCGGTGACCGCGCCGACCATGGCCGCGACCGACTCCCGGTGGGTGACGTCGACCCGCAAGCCGATCGCACCTCCACCGAGTTCCTTCGCGGTGGTGACGGCCGACTGCTCGTCGACATCGGTGACCACGACGATCGCGCCCTCCGCCGCGAGCTTCTCGGCGATGCCGCGGCCGATGCCGCGGCCCGCGCCGGTGACGATCGCGACCTTCTCGTCCAGCTTGCCCATGGTCTGACTCCTTTGTCTGCTGATGTGGTGGTGGGTAGAGATTCGGTGTTGATCATGGGCAAAGGGTTGCTATGGGGCGTCCTTGACAACCCCTACCCCATGATCAACTGCAATTTCAGGGGGCGAACTCGCGGCCCAGCTTCTGCCTGGCGATGATCAGCTTCATGATCTGCGCGGTTCCGTCGCCGATCTGCAGGCCGAGCACGTCCCGCAGGCGCTGCTCGATCGGCTTCTCGGTGCGGTAGCCGTACTGCCCGTGCAGCAGCAGGCAGCTGTTGATGACGTCGTAGGCGGTCTTGGGCGCCCACCACTTGCACATGGCAGCCTCGGCGGTGTGCGGCAGCCCGGCGTCCTTGAGCCACAGGGTCTGGTAGCACAGCAGCCGGGCGGCGGTCAGCACGGTTTCGGACTCCGACAGGGGGAACGACACGCCCTGGAACGTGCTGATCGGCCGGTCGAACGCCTCCCGCTGGGACACGTACCGCCAGGTCTCGTCGACGGTCTGCTGGGCGGTGCCCACGCACTGCAGGCCGATCAGCGCGCGGCTGAAATCGAAGCCCTGCATCACCTGGGAGAAGCCCTTGCCGACCTCGCCCAGCACATTCTGCGCCGGCACCCGGACGTGGTCGAAGTGCGCGGCGCCGCGGGCGACGGCCTTGGTGCCCATGTCGGAGTAGGGCTCCTTGGTGACCCCGTCCTGTTCGAGATCGACGACGAACGCGGTGATGCCGCGCCCGCGGCCCTCGTCGCTGGTCCGGGCGAAGACGACCGCGCCGTTGGCGGCGCCCAGCAGGGACAGCGACTTGGCGCCGGTGAGCACCCAGTCCGCCCCACCCCCGGTGCCGTCCCGCTCGGCCCGCAGGCGGGGGTTACCCGCGTCGGAGCCCGCGTGCGGTTCGGACAGACCGATCCCGACGACGCCCTCGCCGCTGGTGATCTGCGGTACCCAGTGCGCGGCGACCTCGGGACACGCGTTCTGCGCGAGGATCTGGCCGACCAGCGAGCCGACCACCTGCAGGTAGCCGACGTTGAAGTCGCCGGTGGCGATCTGCTCCAGCAGCATGCCGGAGGTCAGCCGGGACACGCCCTGCCCACCGAGTTCCTTGGAGATCTCGGGCGCGATGAACCCCTTGGCGCCCATCTCCAGCCGGACCTGCATCTCGATCCGCTGGGCCTTCTCCCGCTCCTGGTACCCGGGGGCCAGCCGCTCCTGGGCGTACCGGCGGGCCGAGTCGACCAGGGTCTGCTGATCGGCGGTGAGCGAAAACTCCATCGTCTTCTCGTCTCTCGGAGTCGGGGCGGTCAGTGCCAGTTCACGTGCCGGACGAAGTCGGCCGGCCGCTTCTCGGCGAAGGCGGCGGCACCCTCGAGGCCCTCGGGGGAGGCGGTGAACAGGTCCAGCGCGGACATCGCCAGGTTGGACAGGCCGGCCTGGTGGTCGGTGTCGGCGTTGAACGACTGCTTGAGGAAACGCAGCGCGGTCGGGCTCTTCTCGGCGATCTCGGCGGCCCACTTCTTGGCCTCGTCCAGCAACGCATCGGCCGGCACGACCGCGTTGACCAGGCCCCAGCGCTCGGCGGTCGCGGCGTCGTACATCCGGCACAGGTACCAGATCTCCCGGGCCCGCTTCTCGCCGACGACGCGGGCCAGGTAGGCCGAGCCGAAGCCGGCGTCGAACGAACCGACCTTTGGGCCGGCCTGGCCGAACCGGGCCGTCTCGGAGGCGATGGACAGGTCGCACAGCACGTGCAGCACGTGGCCGCCGCCGACGGCGACGCCGTTGACCGCGGCGATCACCGGCTTGGGGATGTCCCGGATCAGCTTGTGCAGGTTGCCGATCTCGAACATGCCGGACTCGGTGGGGCCGTAGTCGCCGGTTTCCGCGCGCTGTTTGACGTCGCCGCCGGTGCAGAACGCCTTCTGGCCCTCGCCGGTCAGGATGACGGCCTGCACGGCCCTGTCGGCCCAGGCCAGGCGGAACGCCTTGATCAGTTCCTCGACGGTCCGGCCGCGGAAGGCGTTGTACCGGTGCGGCCGGTCGATGGTGATGATCGCGGTCGGGCCCTCGATCTCGTACCGGATGTCCTCGAAGGCCGGGGTTCCGGGGGTCGTGCCGTCGGCCTGCGCGGCGGGGGCGGTCTGAGTCATCTGCTTCTCCTCGTCGAGTCGCATCGGGGCTGTTCATCAGCTTCAAATGAATGATGGTTCATTCAGCTAGGACCGAGAGTAGAGCGCCTGTGCCGGCTTGTCAAGAGAAGAATGAACGGTGGTTCAGGAGACGGCGAGGATTCTCGTCGGGGGGCTCTGGGGCGGGCATCGAGGTTATGGTTCGCGTCCCTCGTGGAGAGGATGGACCTCACCAAGATCGTGTGAGAAAAGTGCGGCCGCCCTGCGCCGATTTCACACAATCCCGGGTTTTCGGCGGCGATCGGAGTTCAACCCCTCGTCACCTGCGCCTTGGGGGGAGACCGGCTCACCCGCCTCGAGGACGGCGGCCACGGCGACGGCCGGGACACGCTCAGCGGCTCCGCAACCGCGTCGGTCACGGACGAGAGCAGCAACCGGGGCAGCCGGGCGACGAACACGGCCCTCGCCGGCGACGGCTCGGCGACGAGGCTGAGCAGGACGCGCAAAGAGGTGGGCAACCCGGAAACCGCGTGTCAACGCAGCGAAATTCCCCGACGTCCGTCACCGTTGTCATGGTCCGCCACGCTGTGGCCCCACCACACCCGGCCGGGACTGCTCGGCCGGACCACGCCCGAAGGAGTGCGATGACGATTCTGGCCGCCTTTCAGCAAACCCCGGAGGGCCAGGCGGCGGTCGCGACTGCGGTGGCCGAGGCGAAGCTCCGCCACACCGACCTGGTGGTGTTGGCTGCCCCGGCCCCCGACGGCGGAGAGGCGATGCACTCCTTGCGTGACGTCGACCCCGATCTTGATTCCGGCGACGTGCAGGTGAGCATCAGGTCCGCCGTCCGGCCGGACGACCTGGCCGGCGAGGTCGTCGACCTGGCCAACGAACTGGCCGCGACCATGATCGTCATCGGGTTGCGTCGCCGCTCACCGGTCGGCAAGATCTTCTTCGGCTCGACCGCGCAGAACGTGCTGCTGAACGCGTCCGTGCCGGTGCTGGCCGTGCGAGCCAGGCAACAATCATGACCGCGCCCACCGTCCCGCCGACGGCGAATGCGGCCCCGACCAATCCGAAGCCCAAGAAGTGGCGGCCATGGGCCATCGTGACCTGGACGGTGGTCGTCGCGTTGATCGTCGGCGTCGGCGTCTACGCCGCGGCGCAGACCGGGACCGGTGACTCGGCCCGCTCCCGGTTGGGCGTCATCGCGCCCGCCGCCCCCGGTGGTGGCTGGGACCTGGTGGCCAGGGAGTCGCAGCAGGCGCTGAAATCCGAGGGCATCGTGAACAACGTCCAGGTGGTCAACATCCCGGGCGCCGCGGGCACCATCGGGCTCGGCCAGCTGGCCGACATGCCGGGCCAGGCGGCCACTCTCATGGTCACCGGGACGGTCATGGTCGGCGGCGTGATCGCCAACGACAGCGAGACCACGCTCGCCGACGTCACCCCGATCGCCCGGCTGGCCGAGGACTTCGAGGTGATCGTGGTGCCCGGCGACTCGCCGTACCAGACCCTCGACGAATTTCTCGTGGCCTGGCGGGCGGACCCCGGCGGAACCGTCGTCGGGGGCGGCTCCAAGGGCGGCACCGACCACCTGCTGGCCGGCCTGGTGGCCTCCGCTTCCGGCATCGACCCAGAGCAGATCAACTACCTGGCCTTCTCCGGCGGCGGCGAGGCGCTGAACGCGCTGCTGGCCGACACCGTGACGGCCAGCATCTCCGGCTACAACGAGTTCGCCGACCAGATCGAGGCGGGCAACGTGCGTGCCCTGGCCATCGGCACCCGGGAACCGGTCGAGGGCATCGACGTGCCCAGCCTCGGCGAGCAGGGCGTCGACGTCGAGCTCACCAACTGGCGCGGGCTGGTCGCGCCGCCGGGGATCACGCCGGAACAGCAGCAGATCCTGATCGACATCGTCACCGAGATGGTCGAAGGGCCTGCCTGGCAGAGCACCCTTCAGCGCAACCGCTGGCAGAACACGTTCATCGCCGGCGCGGAGTTCGAGACGTTCCTGGAGTCGGAAACCGAACGCATCCAACAGATCGCCGACCAGCTCGGGATCGGAGCCTGATGACCACCGCCGAACCACAGACCCCGCCCAGCACACCGTCGACCGGGGATCAGACCGGCGAACACGGGCTGTCCGAACTGGTCGTACCCGGCATCCTGCTCGCCCTGGCCGTCTTCCTGATCATCGGCACGGCAAACATGAAGCTGCCACCGTCGGTACAGACGCCCGGGCCGACGTTCTTCCCGATCATCGTCATCGGCCTGCTGCTGCTGATGGCCGTGCTGTGCACCGCGCAGATCCTGCGCGGCCGGGCCCAGCACAAGAGGCTGGCGCAGGAGCTGCACCTGGACCGCGGCGGCCTGGACGACGTCGACGCCACCGGCGAGGGGCTGGGCCGGGCCCACGGCGGACCCACCACCGATCTGGACGGCGACGAGATCACCGAGATCCCGCCGGACGTGCCGCCGGGCCGAACCCCCTGGCCGGCCGGCTGGTTCAGCGACTGGCGGGCCCTGCTCACCATTCTCGCGTCGCTGGTCGCGTTCATCGTGCTGCTCCGGCCGGCCGGCTGGATCCTCGCGGCCGCCCTGCTGTTCTACGGCGTCGCCTACGCTCTCGGGTCCCGCCGACCGGTGTTCGACCTGTCCGTCGCGCTGGTGATGTCGTCGGTCATCCAGCTGATCTTCGGCACCGCGCTCGGGCTGAACCTGCCGGCCGGGTTCCTGGAAGGGGTGCTGTAGACCCATGGACCAGTTGAGCAACCTGATGGCGGGGTTCGCCAGCGCGATCACCCCGATCAACCTGCTGTGGGTGTTCGTCGGCTGCCTGCTCGGCACCGCGGTCGGCGTCCTGCCGGGCCTCGGCTCGGCCATGGCGGTGGCGCTGCTGTTACCGGTCACCTTCAGCCTCGACCCCGTCGGCGCGTTCATCATGTTCGCCGGGATCTACTACGGCGGCCTGTTCGGTGATTCGACGACCGCCATCCTGATGAACACGCCCGGCAACTCCACGGCAATCGCGTCCACCTTCGAGGGCCACCGGATGGCCAAACGCGGACGGGCTCCCCAGGCCCTGGCCACCGCGGCGATCGGTGCCTTCACCGGCGGCATCCTGGCCACGATCCTGGTCGTGTTCTTCGCCCCGGTGCTGGCCGAGTTGGCTACCGTGTTCGGCCCGGCCGAATATTTCGCGCTCGCGGTCGTCGCCTTCATCGCCACGGCCGCGGTGGTCGCCGACTCGGCGACCAAGGGCATCGCCGCCCTGTCCATCGGCCTGGCCATCGCGTTGGTCGGCGTCGACGGCATCAGCGGTGCCTCCCGCTACACCTTCGGCGTCGCCGCCCTCTTCGACGGCATCGACATCGTGGTGATCACCGTCGGCCTGCTGGCCCTCGGCGAGGTGCTGCACGTTGCGTCCCGGATCCACAAGGACCCGGCGGCCACCTCGATGAAGCTGTCCGGCCGGCCGTTCCTGAGCCGGCGGGAGTTCGGCGAGGCACTGCCGGCCTGGCTGCGCGGCTCGGCCTTCGGGGTCCCGTTCGGCGCGATCCCGGCGGGCGGCGCGGAGATCCCGACGTTCCTGGCGTTCGGCCTGGAGCGCAAGCTGGACCGTCGGCGCAAGGACCCGCAGTTCGGCAAGGGAGCGATCCGCGGCCTGGCCGCCCCGGAGTCGGCGGCCAACGCCACCGCCGGTTCCGCGATGGGATCGCTGCTGGCCCTCGGCCTGCCGACGTCGGCCACCGCGGCGATCATGCTGGCCGCGTTCCAGCAGTACGGCATGCAACCCGGCCCGCTGCTGTTCACCCGCAACTCCGATCTGGTGTGGGCGCTGCTGGCCAGCCTGTTCATCGGCATGATCGTGCTGCTGATCATCAACCTGCCGTTCGCGCCGATCTGGGCCAAGCTGCTGCTGATCCCCAAGCCCTATCTGTATGCGGGGATCACCGTGTTCGCGGCGCTCGGGGTGTACGCGGCCAGTTCATCCATCGTCGACCTGGTGCTGCTGGTGCTGATCGGCCTGGTCGGGTTCGTGCTCCGGCGCTACGACCTGCCGCTGGCACCGGTGCTGATCGCGGTCATCCTCGGCCCGCTCGCGGAGACCAGCCTGCGCCGGGCGCTGGCGGTCAGCGAGGGCGACGCGACCGCACTGGTCGACTCGCCGCTGGCCATCTCCCTGTACGCCCTGTTGGTGTTGGGCCTGATCTGGGTCGGGGCGCAGAAGGTCAGGAACCGGTCGAGGGTCGACATCTGACGCAGACTGCCGATGTCGCCCGCCCCAGTTAGAATGAACAATCATTCAGTCCCGGATCGGGGAGGTGGCATGGCCCAGGCACTTGACGCACGCACCGCCAGGCGCGCGGCCCGGACGGATGCCCGGGTCCAGCGCCGGCGCCGGCAGATCCTGGACGCGGCGACCGAGGTGATGTCAAGGACCGGGTTCCACGCCACCGCCATGCAGACGGTCGCCGAACGGGCCGGCATCAGCGTCGGACTGATCTACCAGTACTTCGGCAACAAGGATGACCTGCTGCTGGCGGTCATCGTGGACATCCTGGAGGACTTCCGCGACCAGGTGCCGGCGGCCATCGCCGAGGCCGGGGGCGACCCGGTGCAGCGCTTGGAGGCCGGGTTCCGGATCTGCTGTCAGGTGGTCGACGCCAAGCGGGACGCGGTGAACCTGACGTATCGGGAGAGCCGCACGCTGTCCGCGGACGGGCTGGAGCGGATCAAGCAGCTCGAACTGGAGACTGCCGAGCCGATCCGGCTGGTCTATCGCGAGGGAGTGGCGGCCGGGATCTTCCGGGACGTCGACGCCCGTCTGGTGGTGCAGAACCTGCTGCTCGTCGCGCACGCGTGGGCGCTCAAGCATTGGCACGTCGCACGGTTCGCCACGCTGGAGGAGTACATCGAGCAGGAACTCGGGCTCCTGCTCGCGTCGGTTCGGAGCGGCTGAGCGAGGCTTGCCGAGCGAAGAATTCAACACCGTGCCGACCCCCCGTGGGCTACCGAGCTTGCGAGGTCGCCCATGAGGGGAGTCGGC
>JBIOVW010000085.1:0-2152 GCA_044867945.1 Nakamurella sp.
TGCGGCTGCACTTCGAGGGCTGGTTCCAGTGCCGGATGGCCACCGACCCCGACCCCACCGACGAGCCGCACGGCGTCAGCGGGCCGACCTTCACCGTCCCCGGCGAGCCGCCGTTCGACCGGGTGATCCGGCTGCAGGACCCGGTCGCGCCGCGCTATCCGCACCTGGACGACATCGGCGTCGACGTCGTCCGGGTCGAGATCGACGACCTGCCGGCGCCCGATCATCCGCTGGTCGGGGCCGCCGTCACGCTGGAGGAGGATGCCCAGTTCCTGCAGCGCAACCTGATCACCGTCCCGAACGCGTTCACCGTCATCGTCGACCCCTTCGACCTGCAGATCGCCGGTGCCGGCGTGCGGCTGCGGCGTCGGGCCCTGTGGGACGTCACCCGGCCCGAGCTGACCCTGGACGACGTGTTCCTCGAGCCGAGCATCATCGCGCCGCGGCTGAACACCATCGAGGTGCGCTCGGCCATCGCCGCCGAGGCCACCGGGATGCTGGACTACACCGAGGTACGCCACCGGCGGCTGCGCGACCTGCGTGCACAGCTGGCCGACACCGCCGACCCCACCGCCAGACTGGCGCTGACCAAGCGCATCGGTGCCATCGAGGCGGACGCGATCATGGGCGGACAGCAGCTGGCGGCCACCCAGTTCATGGGCATGCGGGCCGGCTACGCGTTCGACCTGAACGGCGTTGCGCACGTCGAGGACCCCGATCACCGGCTGGAAGGGACGGTCGGCCGCTCGCAGCTGTGGCCGGTGGCGTTCTGGTTCGGCGGCTACGACGTCGACGCCCTGTGCGCCTACATGCGCGGCCACGTCTCGGTTCCGTTCCGTGCTTAGGTTGGTCCCGCAGTTCCTGGTGGAACGGCTGGCCGCAGGCCGACGGCAAGGGAGTGAGCCCGGCGCGGCCCTCTACGTCGACATCGTCGGATTCACCGCCATGGGTGACGCGATGGCGAGCGCCGGACCGCACGGCGCCGAAACCGTGGCCGACACCGTGCAGTCGGTGATGGTGCCGATCGTGCAGGCGGTCCACCGGTGGGGCGGGTTCGTGGCCTCGGTCCCCGGCGACGCCGTGCTCGCCCTGTTTCCGGCGGAGCCGGGCGCCGCTTCCGCCGGTGCGCGGGCCGCCGCCGCCGCGGAGGAGATGCAGTCGGCCATCCGGTCCCTCGGCGCCCGGGACACACCGTACGGAACAGTCCAGATCGCCGCCCGGGTCGGCGTGGGGGCCGGCACCTTGACCTGGAGCGTGCTGAGCGCGTCCGGCGGTGGTCGGCACACTTACCTGTTCGCCGGATCCGCACCGGCCGCTGCCGTCGCGGCCGAGCGGTCGAGCCGTCCGGGGCAGGTCACGGTGCACGCCTCGGTCGACGCCGTGCCTGCTGCACAACCCAGGGCGGACGATGCGCCGGTGCCCGCTCCCGACGACCCGGACCTGCTGCGGCTGGCGGCCTCGTTCGTCGACCCGGCGCTGGTGCCCGACCTCGGCGCCGGCGAGTTCCGACCCGTCACCACGACGTTCGTCGGTACCCGGGTCGACGACCTCGATGCCGTCGTCGCCGACGTCTTCGACCTGCAGGCGCACTTCGGCGGGCTGCTGGATCCGATCGAGCTCGGCGACAAGGGCTGCGTCCTCCGCCTGGTCTGGGGCGCACCCGTCCGGCACGAGGGCGACGACGCCCGCTGCCTGCGCTTCGGGCACGAGCTGAGCCGACGACATCCCCATACCCGGATCGGAATGACCACCGGTACGGCGTTCACCGGGTTCGTCGGCACCGCGCAGCGGATGGGCTTCATCACGTACGGCTCGCACGTCAACCTGGCCGCCCGGCTGATGGCCGCCGCCGATCCCGGCCAGGTGCTGCTCTCCGGCCGGCTGGCCGGGCTGGCCCCCCAGCTGTTCACGCTGAGCCCGATCGGATCGCGCACCTTCAAGGGGTTCTCCCGACCGGTGGAGGTGCTCGCGCTGGCGGAGCCGACTCCGATGGTCGTCGCCGCCGGAGCGCACGTCGGGCGCGACAACGAGCTGGCAGCCATCGAGGAACTGGTTCGTCAGGGGTCCGGAGCCGCGCTGGTGCGCGGTCCGGCAGGCATCGGCAAGAGCAGCTTGGTCGCTGAAGCCCGCCGGCGAGCGCCCGACCTGCGCT
>JBIOVW010000086.1:0-16862 GCA_044867945.1 Nakamurella sp.
ATCTCCACGTAGCCGATCCGCGACGAGGGAACGATCACCCGGCGGCCCTTCTCATCCACCAGCACCAGTGTGCCGCTGGGATCCTTCAAGGACTCGGCGACCTGCGCCTGGATCTCGTCGGGGTCCGATGTCGAACTGACCACCAGCTCACGCCCGGTGTCCGTCACACCGATCTTGACGTCCACGCCAGACCTCCATCGTCCTGTCGCCGTGCTCGTTTCGCCCGCCCAAGGTTCGCCGGGGCGCCGCCGTTCAGGCTAGTGCAGCGATCGGGCGGTTCCGGCCGTCCCCCGTCCGCCGACCGCGAACAGGCCGGCGGTCGGTCAGAACAGGGTGCCGTCGAGTTCGATGCCCCGCAGCGAGTCGTAGTCCAGCACGACACAGCGAATACCGCGGGTCTCGGCCAGGGTCTTCGCCTGCGGCGCGATGCTCTGCGCGGCCAGCACTCCGGCCACCGGGGCGAGCAGGGGGTCCCGGTTCAGATAGTCCAGATAGCGGGTGAGCTGCTCGACCGCGTCGATGGACGCCCGGCGTTTCACCTCGACCGCCACGTACCCGGGCCGGTCGGCGACCGGACCGCCGGCTTCGCCCCCAGCATCGCCCGGCGGGTCCAGCACGATCCGCGGGCCCGCGTCCCGGCACATCAGATCGACCGGTCCGATCGGCGTCGGGTACTCCCGCCGCACCAGGCTCCAACCGTCCCCGAGGGTGCCGACATGCTCGGCCAGCAGGGCCTGCAGGTGTGCCTCCACCCCGTCCTTGACCAGGCCCGGGTCCGCGCCCAGATCGTGCGTCGAATCGTGCAACACCTCGTCAAGGGTGATCAGCAGGCGCTCTCCCGCCCTGTTCTCGACCGCCCATTGCCCGTCCCGCTCGGTGAGGCGGCACGGCGGTGACATCCAGTTCAGGGGCTTGTACGAGCCGCCGTCGGCGTGGACAAGGACCGACCCGTCCGCCTTGACCATCAGTAACCGGACCGCGGGGTCCAGGTGGGCGGTCAACCGACCGACGTAGTCCACCGAGCACCGAGCCACCACCAGACGCACCGGGTCACCCTATGCGCCCCCGTATCCGGCGGTTGCGGCGCGGGGTCAGCCGGGTTCGTCCGACCCGACGCGCTCGATCCGACCGCCGAGCTTCTGCATGTCCTCCACGAAATGCGGGTAGCCGCGGTCGATATGGAAGACCTCGTGCACTTCGGTGACTCCGTCCGCGGCCAGGCCGGCCAGCACCAGTCCGGCGCCGGCACGGATGTCCGTCGCCCAGACCGGCGCACTGGAGAGCTGGTCGCGGCCGCGCAGCGAGGCGTGGTGACCGTCCGTACGGGCGTCGGCCCCCATCCGGATCAGCTCGTCGACGAAACGGAAACGCGCCTCGAACACGTTCTCGGTGATCAGCGAATGCCCGTCGGCAACGGCGGCCAACGCCAAGGCCATCGGCTGCAGGTCGGTCGGGAATCCGGGGTACGGCATCGTGATGAAGTCGACCGCCTCGGCCCGTTCCGGCATGGTGACGGTGACCGCTTCGGGTTCGGTATCGATCAGTCCACCGGCACTGGACAGCCGCTCCAGCGGAGCCGTCATGAACTCCGGGTCGACCCCCTCGACCCGGACCGATCCCCGG
The DNA here is from genome assembly GCA_044867945.1 of Nakamurella sp. Classification (GTDB taxonomy): domain Bacteria; phylum Actinomycetota; class Actinomycetes; order Mycobacteriales; family Nakamurellaceae; genus Nakamurella. The sequence goes on from JBIOVW010000086.1 coordinate 1,624, forward strand.
GTGATCGCCGCCGCGTAGGCCCAGGTGCCGCCGACGACCCGGTCGCCGACCGTGCGGTGGCTGGTCGGATGCAGCCTGTCCACCCCGTCGATGGTGATCGTCGCGGTGCCCGCACCGTCGATCCGTGCCCCCATCTGCACGAGCAGCTGGGCGAGGTCGATGATCTCCGGTTCGCGGGCGGCGTTGTCGATGACCGTGGTGCCCCTGGCCAGCACGGCGGCCATCAGGATGTTCTCGGTGGCGCCCACACTGGGAAAGTCAAGACCGATCACCGCACCGCGCAACTCGGCGGCCGAACCGACCACCTTCCCGTGCTCGATGCTCATCGACGCGCCCAAGGCCCGCAGCCCCGACTGGTGCATGTCCAGCGGCCGGGAACCGATCGCATCCCCACCGGGCAGCGCCACCTGTGCCTGCCGGCACCTGCCCATCAGCGGCCCGAGCACACACACCGATGCGCGCAGCCGGCCGACGGCCGGGAAGTCGGCGTGGAATGACAGGTCGGCCGGAGTCGTGATCGCGACGGTGTCGCCGTCCAACGTCACTTCCGCCCCGAGGCCGCGCAGCACGTCCGCCATGAGCGGTACGTCCAGGATCTCCGGACAGTTGGCGATCTCGGTGGTGCCCTCGGCGAGCAGCGCCGCGGCCATCAGCTTGAGCACGCTGTTCTTGGCCCCGGCGACCCCGACCGTGCCCGTCAGGCGCGACCCTCCGGTCACCAGGAAGCGTTCCACGCCAGGCACTGTAACCGTCGCGACCGCGTCGCCACGACTTCGACCACGCGACGACGGCCGCCCGGCGCTCACCGTAGGGTTGAGGACATGGCCGTGCACCTGACCCGCATCTACACCCGCACGGGCGACGACGGCACGACCGGCCTGGCCGACTTCAGCCGGGTGCCCAAGACCGACCCGCGCCTTGTGGCCTATGCGGACTGCGACGAGACCAACGCGACGCTCGGCCTGGTGCTGGCCCTCGGGACGCCCACGGATTCAGCGGCGGCCGTGCTCCGCCGGGTGCAGAACGAGCTGTTCGACGTGGGCGCCGACCTGGCCACCCCGATCGCTGCCGACCAGCCACGGCGGCCGCACGAGCTGCGCATCACCCAGGACTACATCGACCGCCTGGAGGCGGACTGCGACTCGTTCAACGCGGACCTGCGCCCGCTGAACTCGTTCATCCTGCCCGGCGGTACCGCGGCGGGCGCGCTGCTGCATCTGGCCCGTACGGTGGCCCGGCGGGCCGAACGAAGCGCCTGGGCACTGCGGGCGGTCGATCCGGACGGCGACGTGCTGTGGGTGCCCGGGGGCGAACGGCCCGGGTGAGGACCGTCAGTTCTTGCGCGCGCCTCGGTGGAACAACCGGACGCTGCGACTGGCGGGCGGTATCGACTCGAGCCACGACCGTAGTCCGGTCAGCGCCTCCTCGGCCAGGGCCAGCTCGAGTTCGCCACCGCCGTGGGTACATCGGACGATGACGGCGTTCAGCGGCAGCAGATCGGGCTCGGTACCGACGGCCAGCCGGCGCGCACCCAACTTCAGCGATTCCCGGCGCAGCCGGCGGGAGGCCCCGGGCAGCGGCGAGAACGCGCGGTAGAGCAGCAACTCGCTGCCGCGATACCGGCCCTGCCCGAGTACCCATCCACTTCCGTCCGGCTGCAGGTTGCGACGCCAGCTGACGTCGATCGCTCCCGAGCGGATGAGCACGGAGCGTCGCAGGGCGATGACGGAGATGGACAGGATGACGGCGACCAGCATCACCAGGCCAAGTGTCTGGGCCAGTGACGCGACGTCCATCTCGGTGGTTCGGCCGGTTCGGTGCGTTCAGATCTCGTTGCCGGTGGCGAGCAGTTGGGCCTGCGCGCGCCGCAACTCCGCCTCGGTGTCGGCGGAATCGCCGCCGCTGGACCTGGCCCGCTCGTACGCGGCTCGCGCCTTGGTGACGTCGATCTCGTCGGACAGCTGAGCGTCCTCGGCCAGGATCGACACGCCGTCCTTGGTGACCGAGAGGAACCCGCCGTGCACGGCCACCCCCAGCACGTTGCCGTTCGGTTCGATGATCCGCGCGGCAAACCCCTCGCGGAGCTGGGCGAGCAGCGGCGAATGGCCCGCCATCACGCCGATGTCGCCGTCGACGGTGCGGGCGACCACGAGCTGGGCGGTGCCCGACCACAGTTCGCGCTCGACGGCGACCAGATGGACCTGAATGTCTGCCACGAACGCCCGGCCTCCCGCTCGATGTCACCTGTGCCACCGCCGCGACCGCCCAGGCTCGGCCTCGAGCGGACGCGCGGCTCGGATCAGCACATGGGCCCCGATCGCGACGGATCGGACTCGTGGAGTCTAGCCGACTCCCAACCGCGAACGGTTCGGCGCCGTCCGGATTGCCCGGGGCGGGATGTGCGCTGGGCCACTGTGCCGATTCAGCAGTTCGATCGACATGCCTCCGACCAGTGCATTGTGGACAACTCGGCGGCACTGTCCGGCGAAACCCGTACGGTTCCGCACCATGAAAGCTGCAAGGACACTGCCGGACGGGGTGAGTACCCGCTCCCGCCGAACCCTCGGCCGACGGCTCGCTGCGCTGGTTGCCGCGACGGCGCTTGGTCTGGCGGCCTGCACGTCCCCGTCGCCCGACCCGGGCGACGCCGCGTCGAACGTGATTGAGAGCGGCGTTCAGTGGTCGGCGGACCCGACGACGACACCGACGGCCGCGCCGGCGGACGAATGGCGCAGCTCGGTCAGCCTGCGGCCACTGGCCGTCCCGACCGAGATGACGCTCAGCGCCGATCGTCTCGACCTCGGCGGCATGCTCGGTCCGGCCGACGACCGGCCGGCGCTGGTCGCAGCGATCGGGACGGTCCCGGGTGGCCGGCGCAATCTGCACGTGTCGACCTGGGACGGCGCCGCCTGGCAGCCGTCCACGGTGGACGCCGGGGTCCCCGGTGAACCGCAGGACGTCGAGATCGCCGGCAGTTCGACGGCGACCGCCATGGCGGGGTGGACCTGGGCGGCCGGTACCGTCACCCCGTTCCTGCTGGTGTCGTCGGACCGGCGGGGCTGGACCCCGGTCGCCCTGCCGGACGCGCTGGCCGGGTACCGGTTGGTGGCCGTCGACGCCGACGGCCCGCGGATCGTGGCGCTGGGACAGGACGCGCGCGGCTCGGCGGCCATCGTCACCATCGACGGCGCCGGCGATCCCGAGGTGGCCGCGCTGCCGCCGATCCCGGCCCGGCAGAACCGCCACGTCATCGATGTCACGATCGCCGAGGACACGGTGCTGGTGGTGGCCGGCCGCGACGTCAACCACAATGGCCCGCCACAGGTGCTGCGGTCCACCGACGCCGGCCGCACCTGGACCGACCCGGTGGCGATCTCCGACAGCGACTGGGCGCGGGTCTACGGCGTCACCGCCGTCACCGGCGGCTACCTGGCCACCGGCACGGATCGGGCGTCCACCGATGGCGCCGATCGCCGGGCGACCGCGTGGTTCTCGGTGGACGGCGTCGCGTGGCAGGCCGAACCGCTGCCCGAGCCCGAAGGGTTCCGCAAGAGCGGCGACGACTCCCGCGCGGGCGCGCCGACAGCCTCCGGCGATGCGGCGTTCACCGTGTTGGCGAGCGACTCGACTGTCGGGGCGCGGGTGTTCGTCCGCCGGGCGCCCGCTCAGTGGGTCGAGTTGGGTGCGACCCCGGAGATCGCCGGGGGATTCGGCTACGGCGGCCTGGCAACGCCCGCCGGTCCCGACCCGTCCGGAGCGGTGCTGGTCGCCCAGCATGGCGCCCTCGGCCTGACCCTCGGGCAGCTCGCCGAAGGGAACTGGGCCACGCTGTCCGCGCCCGCCGTCACCCAGGAAGTGACCTCGTTCCGCAGCGCACGGTCGGCCGACCCACGCGTCTGGCGGGCCGAGGTGCAGCAGCCACATTTCGAGAACGACTCCCACGGCTGGAATCGGTGGTGGGGACTGAGCGATGTCGGACTGTCCGGAGACGCACTCGCGGTGCTGCCCGCGGACCCGCCGGAAGCCGCCGGCTGGACCTTGCGGGCGTATTCCGGGACTGCCGAGATCGCGCTGGTCAGCGACTTCGTCCAGAGCAGCTCGGCGCTGGCCATCCTCGGCTGGTACCGCGCGAGTCCCGGCGAACCGTGGCGCGCTACTACGGGATTCGGCGCGGATCGGTGGGAGCAGGCGTCCGCTGCGGACAACGTGGGCGGCCTGTGGTTGGTCGCCGGAGGTCGCCAGCCGCAGATCACCTCCGACTTCATCGAGCAGGCGATGATCTGGTACTCCGTCGACGGAATCACCTGGGCACGGGCGGAGGGCGACTTCGCCCAGGAGGACCGCGCCTCCCGGATCACCGGGTTCTGCGGGGCGCCCGAGGGCCGCCGAGCCGCGGTCGGTGAGGTGACCGGCCCGAACGATCAGCGGATCGCGGCGCTGTGGGTCGAGCAGGACGGTCGCTGGCTCCGTCACGAACTGCCCACGGACGCGGACCGGCGGTCGACGTTCAGCTCCTGCGCCGATGTCGCCGGGACCGTCGTGATCGACGGATCGATGGGCGGCCGCGCCGGGCAGTGGAGCTGGGCGCCCGAGAAGGGCTTCTCCTCGGTGGATCCCCCCACGCCCGACAAAAGCGGCTCCGCGGGCACGTCCGCGAACCGGGACAGCAGTGAGTTCGGTGGCGTCAAACAGGTTCCCGGTGGGTACGTGGCGGTCGGCCGGCTGGACGCGGCCGCCCACACCGGCCCGGTCATCTGGCTGTCCGCCGACGGCACGTCCTGGGAATGGCTGCCGTTGCCGGTGACCAGGCCCGACGCGTGGGCGTTGACCGCGGGAGTCGGCGGCGACCTGGTCGTGATGACCTCGTCCGCGACCGGTGCGCAGGCCTGGCGGGTGACCGACATCGCGTCGCTCATTGCCTCGATCCCGGCAGAATCATGAGCAGGTTCGCGAGAGCCACCGGTCATCGGATGGCCGCGATCGTCGTCCTGCCGGTGGTCGCCGCGCTGTTGCTCGCCGGCTGCACGGGCGCGCCGGAGGTCGAGAACCACTCCGAGACCGCGAGTTCGGTCGCGGATTCCGACGCCGGAGCGGACGAATGGCGCCGCTCCATCCCGATGGAACCCCTGACGGTGCCGCCCGAGATGGTCGCCGGCGCCGACCGGTTCGACCTCGGCGGGATGGTCGGCGGGAGCGACGATCGTCCGGCGATGGTCGCCGCGGTCGGGACGCGGCCAACCGGCGAGCGCTACCTGCAGGCCTCGCTGTGGGACGGGTCAGCATTCCAGATCGGCACCATCGACCCGGGGATCCCGGGGACGGTGCAGGACGTCGCGGTCGCCGGCAATGTCGCCGTCACCGCGCTGGCGGGGTGGAGCTGGGAGGCCGGGACAATCAGCCCGTTCCTGCTCACCTCCGACGACCGCCGCTCGTGGACAAGGGTTTCCCTGCCCGACAGGATGGCCGGCTATCGGCTGATCGACATCACCGCCGACGGGAATCGAGTCGTCGGCATCGCCGGCAATGACGACGGGAACGCGGCAATCGTCACCGTCACAAAGGCCGACTCCGGTGAGCCGACCATCGCCATGCTGCCCGACCCGCCCGAAGGTCAGCACCGTTCGCTCGGCACGATAGCAGTCGCCGGCGACACGATTCTGGTGACCGGTGTGCAGGACGACGGTCCGAACGACCCGGTCATGGCCTTTCGGTCCACCGACGCCGGCCGATCCTGGACCGACCCCGTCGCCATCGCAGCAGACCCGAAAGCTGGTGTCTGGGGCATCGTCTCACTTGACGACGGCTTCCTGGCCACCGGGAACGAGCCCGTTCCCGACGGTCCCGAAGGCAACTATCGGGCGATGGCGTGGTTCTCCGCCGATGGAGTTGCGTGGCACACCGAGACCCTGCCCGAGCCGGACGGCTTCCGCCGGGCGGAGGATACCTCGGCCCTGGGCACACCGGCCGGGGCCGGCAGCTACGCGCTGGCCCTCGGAACCAGCAGTTCCAGCCAGTCCGCGAGGCTGTTCCAGCGGCAGCCCTCCGGAGAGTGGGTGGCGTTGTCCGAGACCGATCGGGTCGCCGACGGTGCGGGTCGCCTCGGGGACGTCGTGCCGATCGTGCTGCCTGCGGACACCGAGGCTCCGGCCGGCCTCTTCGTGGCCGTCGCGGGTGAACACGGCATGGTCGTCGGAGAGGTGCGCTCCGGCATCTGGAGCACGCTGATCGAACCGGACACGTCTGTCGATCCACCGTACTTCTCCGAGCCGATCCACGGTGCCCGGGAATGGGGTGCGATTGTCCGCAAGCGAAACTTCGACACATTCGACGCGGGCGGATTCCAGACCTGGTACGAGCCCAGACAGATCGGCCTGGCCGGTGATGCTCTGACCGTCGTGCCCTGGGACCCACCCGAGGCCGATGACTGGCAGGATGTCGAGCGCGCAACCGATGGGGACGTGGAGGTGGTCCTGGCCAGCAGGCTGACCGAGAACCAGGCGGCTCAGGTGATCGGCGGATGGTTCCGTCCGGCGCCCGGTCAGGCTTGGCAGCCGGTCACCGGCTTCGGCGCGCAACCTTACGAGGGACTCGCGGAAGTCACCCGCATCGGCAACCAGTGGCTTGCCTGGGGTCGGCGAAATGACACCGTCTTCGGACCCGACAATCAGGCCATGATCTGGACCTCGTCCGACGGCGTCACCTGGGCCCGCGCGAAGGGAGATTTCGCCGACGGCGACCGGTCGTCCACCATCGGCCGCATCTGCGGCGACGCCGCCGGACGGCCGATAGCTGTCGGCTGGCTGTACCTGACCGAGAAGACCCCATCCGCTGTCGTTTGGACCGAGCAGGACGGGCGCTGGCAACGAACGATCCTTCCCGCCCGGGCAGAATCCAGAGCTTGGTTCGACTCCTGCGATACCGTGAGCGGTCAGCTCGTCATCGGCGGCAACCTGGACGGTGACGACCAACGCTGGACAATCGACGCCGGCGGCGCCTTCCAGCCGGTCACCTGGCCGTACGTCGACGCCGAGATCACCGCGTCGCCGGGCAACGCCAACCCGTTCCAGCTCGACGACATCGCCCCGGTGTCGGGCGGATACGTTGCCGTCGGCCGCCTGGATACTGCGATCCATGTGGGTCCGGTGCTGTGGCTCTCCGTCGACGGTTCACACTGGGCCTGGGTTCCGGTGCCGGCTCAGCAATCGGACGCTTCGGTGTTGGCCTCCGTCGCGGACTCGGATCTGATCGTGATGGCCGGGTCCACGAATTCGTCCCAGGCCTGGCGGATCCCGGACATCGCGGCGGTGATCGCGTCCATCCCGGCGCCGACCTGAGCGACGAAACAGGGTTCGGCGGCCCCGCGGCCGGCCGATCCGTTCGCCGCGCCGAGCCGCACGGATCCCGCGGGGAACATCCGGGCGCCCCACACCGCCGGATGTTCCCCACGTCACCGTGCTCCACGGACGCGAACCGGCCGGAACTACAGCGTCTTGGCCTTGGCCAGCACGTCGTCCATGCCACCGACGTTCAGGAACGCCTGCTCGGGGATGTTGTCGTACTCGCCCTTTGCGATCGCGGCGAACGCCTCGATGGTGTGGTCCATCTCCACGTACGAACCTTCCTGGCCGGTGAACTGCTTGGCCACGAAGAAGTTCTGGCCCAGGAACCGCTCCATCCGGCGGGCCCGGCCGACGGTGAGCTTGTCCTCCTCGGACAGCTCGTCCATGCCCAGGATCGCGATGATGTCCTGCAGCTCCTTGTACTTCTGCAGGATCCGGATGACCTCCTGGGCGACCCGGTAGTGCTCGTCACCGACGAACTGCGGATCCAGGATCCGGGAGGTCGACGACAGCGGGTTCACCGCCGGATAGATGCCCTTCTCGGTGATCGCCCGGTCGAGCTCGGTGGTGGCGTCCAGGTGCGCGAACGTGGTGGCCGGTGCCGGATCGGTGTAGTCGTCGGCGGGCACGTAGATCGCCTGCAGCGAGGTGATGGATCGGCCCTTGGTGGAGGTGATCCGTTCCTGCAGTTCGCCCATCTCGTCCGCCAGGGTCGGCTGGTAACCCACCGCGGACGGCATCCGGCCGAGCAGCGTGGACACCTCGGAGCCGGCCTGGGTGAACCGGAAGATGTTGTCGATGAACAGCAGCACGTCCTGGTGCTGCACATCCCGGAAGTACTCGGCCATGGTCAGAGCTGACAGCGCCACTCTCATCCGGGTGCCGGGCGGCTCGTCCATCTGACCGAACACCAGGGCGGTGTCGTGGATGACGCCGGACTCGGTCATCTCCGTGAAAAGGTCGTTGCCCTCGCGGGTGCGCTCCCCCACCCCGGCGAACACCGAGGTGCCGCCGAAGTTCTTGGCGACGCGGGTGATCATCTCCTGGATGAGCACCGTCTTGCCCACGCCGGCGCCGCCGAAAAGGCCGATCTTGCCGCCCTGCACGTACGGGGTCAGCAGGTCGATGACCTTGATACCGGTGACCAGCTGCTGGGTCCGGCCCTCGAGCTGGTCGAACGGCGGGGGCTTGCGGTAGATCGGCCAGTGCTCGGCGTCCTCGGCGGTACCCGGCACGTCCAAGCATGCACCGAGTGCGTTGAACACGTGGCCCTTCACCACGTCACCCACCGGGACCGAGATCGGCGCACCGGTGTCGGTGACCGAGGCGCTGCGAACCAGGCCGTCGGTGGGCTGCATGGAGATGCAGCGGACGATGTCGTCACCCAGGTGCAGCGCCACCTCCAGGGTCAACGTCCGCTCGGGGCCACCCTCGGTGACCCGCACGTGCAGGGCGTTGAGCAGATCCGGCACCTGGCCGCGGGGGAACTCGACGTCGACGACGGGCCCGATCACCCGGACCACGCGACCGGTGGTGGCCGGGGCGGTGTCGCGGTGGGCGGGCTCGGCTACTGTGCTCATGTCAGTCCTCTTCGTTGCCGAGTGCGGCCAGAGCGTCTGCGCCGCCGACGATCTCGGTCAGTTCCTGGGTGATCTGGGCCTGCCGGGCCTGGTTGGCCTGCCGGCTAAGGTTCCGGATGATGTCGTTGGCGTTGTCGGTCGCCGCCTTGCAGGCCGCCCGGCGGGCCGCGGACTCCGCGGCCGCCGCGTCCAGCAGCGCGGCGTAGATCCGCGTCTTGAGGTACTTGGGCAGCATCTCGTCCAGCAGCTGGTCCGAGGACGGCTCGAATTCGTACGCCGGCAGCAGACTCGGCGAGTCCGGGTCCCGATCGACGTACTCGATCTCCATCGGCGCCATCCGCCGGGCCTGCGGCCGCTGGGTGATCATCGAAACGAAATGCGTCGAGACCAGGTGGATCTCGTCGATGCCCGGGTTGCCGTCGGCGGTCCGCCCGCCCGACCCGGCCAGGAAGGCCGGCAGGATCTCCTCGGTCGCATCCTCGGCATGGGCGTAGGTCGGCCGCTCGGAGAAGCCGGTCCAGGACGCCTCGATCGGGCGGTTCCGGAAGGTGTAGTAACCGACCCCCTTGCGTCCGATGACATACAGCACCGACTCCTTGCCCTGCGACTTGAGCAGGGCGCCGAGCTCCTCGGCGGCCTTGATCGCCATCGCGTTGTAGCCGCCGCACAGGCCGCGGTCCGCGGTGATCAGCAGGATGCCGGCCCGGGTGGCGTCGTCCCGCTCGTTCAGCAGCGGGTGGTCCAGCGTGGAGGCCGACGCCAGGGCGGTCAACACATGGGTGATCTGTCGCGAATACGGAGCGGCGGCGGCCACCTTGGCCTGGGCCTTGGCGATCCGCGAGGTGGCGATCATCTCCTGCGCCTTGGTGATCTTCTGGGTCGACTTGACCGACTTCACCCGCTGACGAAGGACTCTGACCTGTGCTGCCATCACTCACCTCCCTGGTGCCGCAACGACGAAGGACTGCTGCTCACCGAACCTGGCCTCACTTCTTCGCGGGCGGGCGAGGCCGCTGGACCTGCACCTTCTCGTGCCCGACCTCGGATTCGTCCATCGGCTTCACCGCGGGCTCGCGGCCCAGGATGGTGCCCTCGGAGGTGGTGAAGGTGTCGGCGAACTCGGCCAGGGCGGCCTTCAACGCGTTCTCGGAATCCTCGGACAGCACCTTCTCCTCGCGGATGGCCTGCAGCGGGCTGCCCGAAGCGTGCCGGAGGTACTGCAGGAACTCGTTCTCGAACCGGCGCACGTCCTCGACCGGCACCCGGTCGAGATGACCGCGGGTGCCGGACCAGATCGAGACGACCTGCTCCTCCACCGGGTACGGGGTGAACTGCGGCTGCTTGAGCAGCTCGACCAGGCGGGAACCACGGGCCAGCGCGCGCTTGGACACGTCGTCCAGGTCGGAACCGAAGGCGGCGAACGCCTCCAGCTCGCGGTAGGCCGACAGGTCCAGCCGCAACGTGCCGGACACCGAGCGCATGGCCTTGACCTGCGCGGCGCCACCCACCCGGGACACCGAGATGCCCACGTTCACCGCCGGCCGGACGCCGGAGTTGAACAGGTCGCCCTCCAGGAAGCACTGCCCGTCGGTGATGGAGATGACGTTGGTGGGAATGTACGCGGAGACGTCACCGGCCTTGGTCTCGATGATCGGCAGACCGGTCATCGACCCGGCCCCCAGCTCGTCGGACAGCTTCGCGCAGCGCTCGAGCAGGCGCGAGTGCAGGTAGAAGACGTCGCCCGGGTAGGCCTCGCGCCCCGGCGGGCGGCGCAGCAGTAGGGAGATCGCCCGGTACGCCTCGGCCTGCTTGGACAGGTCGTCGAAGATGATCAGGACGTGCTTGCCCTGGTACATCCAGTGCTGGCCGATGGCCGAGCCGGTGTACGGGGCGAGCCACTTGAAGCCGGCCGAGTCCGACGCCGGGGAGGCCACGATCGTCGTGTACTCCAGCGCGCCGGCGTCCTCCAGCGACTGCCGGACACCGGCGATGGTGGTGCCCTTCTGGCCGATCGCCACGTAGATGCAGCGCACCTGCTGCTTGGGATCGCCGGTCTCCCAGAACTGCTTCTGGTTGATGATCGTGTCCACGCAGACGGCGGTCTTGCCGGTCTTGCGGTCGCCGATGATCAGCTGGCGCTGGCCGCGGCCGATCGGCGTCATCGCGTCGATGGCCTTGATCCCGGTCTGCAGCGGCTCGCTCACGCCCTGGCGCTGGACGACGGTGGCGGCCTGCAGTTCCAGGGCCCGGACCTCGTCGGACTCGATGTCGCCCAGTCCGTCGATCGGCTGGCCCAGCGGGTTGATCACGCGGCCGAGGAATCCGTCGCCCACCGGTACGGACAGCACCTCGCCGGTGCGGGTGACCTCCTGACCCTCCTCGATCGTGGTGGCGTCGCCCAGCAGCACGGCACCGATGTGCCGGACGTCCAGGTTCAGGGCGACCCCGAGCACACCGCCGGGGAACTGCAACAGCTCGTTGGCCATCGCCGAGGGCAGGCCCTCCACGGTCGCGATGCCGTCACCGGTCTCCGCGACGATGCCGACCTCCTCTCGCGTCACCTCGGGTGAGTAGGTGGAGACGTAACTCTCGATCGCGGAGCGGATCTCGTCGGGGGAGATCGTCAACTCGGTCATCGCGTTCCCGTTCTGTGTCTTCGGTGGTTCTGCTGCCCGGTCAATGGCGAGTCAGTGGCGGGTCTTGGGTGGGGGCCTGGAATCGAGTCTGCCTGACGCGACCGGCTAGCCGGCGATCCGCCGGCGCAGCTCGTCGAGCCGGCCGGCCACCGTCCCGTCGATCACCTCGTCGCCGATCTGCACGCGGATCCCACCGAGCACCGATGGCTCGACCTCGATGTGCGCGGTGACCTCCCGGCCGTAGATCCGGGCGAGCGAGGCGCGCAGCCGGTCCACCTGCTCGTCGGTCAGCGGCCGCGCCGTCTTGACGAACGCGACGATCTTGTCGCGCCGCTGGGCCGCCTGGTCGAGCAGCTCACGCACGCCGTGCGTGAAGGAGCGGCCCGCGGTATCCCTGGCCAGCGCGTCGACCAGCTCGGTGACCAGGGTGTGCGCCCGGCCGGACAGCAGTCGGTGCACCAGGGCGGAGCGGGCGTCGGGGTCCGCGGTCGGGTCGTCCAGGATCACCGACAGCTCGGGACTGGCGTCGACGATGCGCCCGAACCTGAACAACTGGTCCTCGACCTCGTCCAGCTCACCGGTTCGCTCGGCCCGCCGGAACATCGCGGTGCGGCTGAGCCGGCGCAACGCGTCCTGCAGATCACGCGAGGACGCCCATTCCTGACGGACCGCGAACTGCACCACGTCCAGAGCCGGGCCGCTGATCTTGTCGCCGAGCAGCCGCTCGACGATGCCGGCCCGCATGTCGGGCGCCAGGGTGTTCTCCGACAGTGTGCGGCGCAGCGGCACCTGGGCCAGCAGCAGGTCGGACACCCGGTCCAGGTCGCTGCCCAGGGCGGCCAGACCGACGCCGTTCAGCGGCTCGGACACCTCCAGCAGGTGTCGGTTGGTGGCCTCCAGCGCCTCCCGGCTGGCGATGTGCTGCATCATCAGCGGTCCAGTTCGGCCAGGAAGCGCTCGACCGTGCGGTTCTGCCGGGCCTGGTCGTCGAGCGACTCACCGACGACCCGGCCGGCCAGCTCCACCGAGACCCGCCCGAGGTCGGAGCGCAGCTCGGCGATGATCTGGGCCCGCTGGGCCTCCAATTGCGCCCGACCGGCGGCGGCGATCCGCTCGGTCTCGGCGTGGGCCTGCGCCAGCATGTCGTCGCGGATGGCCTGTGCCTGCGTCCGCGCGTCCTCGCGAATCTTGGCGGCCTCTTCCCTGGCACCGGCGAGCTGCTGGTTGTAGCGATCCAGCGCCGCCCTGGCCTCGTTCTGCGCCTCCTCGGCCTTCGCGATGCCACCCTCGATGGCCTTGGTCCGTGCGGCGAACGCCTTCTCGAACTGCGGCCATACGAACTTGCCCAGCACCACCAGCAGCAGCGCGAAGCCGATGGTCGCGATGACGACCTCGCCCCAGGGCAGGCCGATCGGGTTGGTCGCGCCCTCTTCGGCGGCAACGAAGTAACTCATGATGATCCTGCACTCTCCAGCGGTCGGGGGCGGATCAGAGGATGAACGGCACCACGAAGCCGAGCAGGGCCAGTGCCTCGGACACCGCGAACCCAAGGAACGCGTAGGTCCGGGTCAGGCCGGCGGACTCCGGCTGCCGGGCGGTGGACGAGATGTAGGCGGCCCACACGATGCCGACGCCGATACCAGGGCCGATGGCCGACAGGCCGTAACCGAGGGTGCCGACGTTGCCGACCAGTTCGGCGAGATCCATGAGTGCGCTTCTCCCTTTCGCGGGATCCGGGGTGGATCCAGGTGGTCAATCGCTGGCCGCGCCCGTGCGGGCCAGGTGGTGCGGTCGAGGTGGACGGGACCGGGTCAGTGCGAGTCGGCCAGTGATGATTCCAGGTAGATCGCGGCCAGCAGGACGAAGACGTAGGCCTGCAGCGAACAGATCAGCAGCTCGAAGAACACCAGGCCGAGGCTGCCGACGAACGGCAGCACACCGAGCACGTAGTCCAGCGGGTTGCCGGTGCTCCACAGGTAGATGGTGCCGACCGCGGCGATGGTGATCAGCATGTGGCCGGCGAACATGTTGGCGAACAACCGGATGGCCAGCGTGAACGGCCGCAGGATGATGTTCGACAGGAATTCGATCGGGATGAGCAGCAGGTGCATCGCGACCGGAATGCCCGGGATGTAGCACATGAGCTTGAAGAAGCCGAAGAATCCGTGCTTCTGGATTCCCACGAACATGTAGAGGAACCACACGGTCAGCGCCAGCAGCACTGGCACCGCGAAGTGCGACGTCACCGGCATCTGGGCAAGAGGGACGATGCCCCAGAGGTTCTGGACCAGGATGAAGGAGAAGAGGGTGGCCAGGAAGCCGGCCCACTTGCGACCGTTGGTCCCACCGAGAATCTCGATCGCCACACCGTTGCGGACGAATCCGTAGGCGCTCTCGCCGGCGAACTGCAGCTTGCCCGGCACCATCGCCGCCTTGCGGGAGGCGGCGAGGTAGAACGCGATGATCAGGATGACGCCGAGCGACAGCAGGACCATGGCCTTGACCGAGGAGATGACCTCGCCCTCTGCGACCCTGTCGAAGAAGAACGAGTGCTCGACGGTGGGCGCCTCGAACTCGCCGCCGTCCTCGACGGTCAGCATCACCGCTGACAGGGGGGTCACGCAAGCTCCCTTCGGGGGCCGGCCGACGACGGCGCGTCCGCGCGGGTCCCGGACCCGGCCAGCCGCTTTGCCCTCATTCGGTTCGCCGTCTTCGCTTCTCGTAGTGCGCGTGCCGCATCCGCCTTCACCTGCGCGGACGAGGTCAGTTCATCGGACGTCCGGTCGGTGGCGACCCGCGAAGCGTGCCGCATGACCACCGCATAGATGCCCAATGCCATGCCGATGACCGCGCCGACCGGCGCCATCACCCGGGTGTCCCACCATTGGTCGAGCAGGACGCCCAGGCCACCGAACAGGACAAGTCCGGAGATCAGGCTGCCGAGCACCGCCCAACCTTCGTCCGCGCCCGGCGATGGGGGCCTGGCCTTGGGAAACATCTTCATGGCGTCCCGGACCCTATCAGGAGACTCCGACGTGCCGTGCACACGGTTCACCCGGCGTGCCGTGCCTCGCAACGCTTTCGCAACCTTGTTGGCCTGCAGGTTTGGCGCATCCCAGGGACTCGGGCGGGCAACGCTGCGGTCAGTGCGGGTCGACGTAGTAGAGCTTCAATGTCCAGACATATCTCATATGTGCCGCCAGCCACAGGAACACCCCGAGCCCGATGGCCCCGGCCATCCAGCGGACGTTCACCGGCCCGTCGATGGGCATCGTCATCAGGATCACCGCCAGGACGAAGATCTTGATCACGTAGGCGAACAGTGCGGCGATCATCACGGTGCTGGGGTTGGTCTTGCCGACCCAGGCGATGACGACGGCGGAGAACGAGAAGAACCCGCCCACGATGACGGTGCCGATCAGTACCCCCAGCACCGCGCCCCATCCCTCGACGATCGCGCCGACGGTGCCCAGCACCAGCTCCCCGGCCGCCAGGGCGGGCAGGCACAGCCGCAGGTGACCCAGCGACCAGGCGCCGGCCGACCGGCTGCGGTCGGCGATGGCGGCGGCCGCCCTGATCTGCTCGGACAGGTCGACCGACGGTCGTGGCTGGGTCGGCTCGATGGGTCTGTCTGACTGCGTCACGGCATCGGGGTTCTTGGTCGCGGTTCGTCGTCGGGCGTT
>JBIOVW010000087.1:0-13958 GCA_044867945.1 Nakamurella sp.
ACCAGCTCCGAGTTGTAGACCGCAGGCACGATCACCGCGAGATCAGGCACCGTGAGACGGTCCTTGCGCAGGAAGTCCACACGGATGGTGGTTGAAGAAGCCGGCGTAGGCGGGATCGCAATTGGCCGAACCCCCCGGACCGGTGTCCGGGCAGTGCCAGCCCCAGGCCGCGTGGTAGGAGGCGGCCGTCGTGTCGGTCCGGATGAGCAGGCCGGACTCCTTCTGCAGGGTGACCAGCATGACCTGCGGGTTGATGCCGCAGGCGGTGGAGAACTTGGCGATGACTGTCGCCGCGTCCTCCTTCGCGCCGCCCTGGTAGGCCCGGCAGAACTCGTCGGCCGGTTGGCTCGTCGTGGTGATCCGCAGGTTCTTCAGGCAGTGGTCGCTGGTGCAGGCCTCGCCCTCGGACAGCAGGAAGGTGCGGATCTGTTCCACCGACATCGCGGAGGAGTTGTAGAAGACGGCGTCGGAGACGATGTTGCCGGGGTCGAACGCCGACCCGGTGGCGGCCTGCTCGGCCGGCGCCGGCACGCACGTCACGTCGTCCTGCTGGATGGAGACCGCGTCCATCAACCGATCGGTCAGTGCCGCGGCCATGTCGTTGTACTCGGCGAACCGCCACCCGGTGGTGGTCTTCTGGATGACCTCACCGATCTCCTCGTTGGACCGCGGGTCGGTGTCGTACCCCGGCACGAGCTTGATCAGCTGGTCGTAGAACATCCAGGTCGCGCCGCCGGGTTCGGTGCGGCGGTACTGGGTGTAGGTGACCGGGTTCTGCTGGTACAGGCCCAGCCACTCCTTGTTCACCGCCTCCGGGCGCAGGCTGGACTGTTGGGTGGCGACCGAGATGCCGATCTCGATGCCACGCTCGGTGATGCCCATCTGCTTGCCCACGGCGATCACCGTCGCGGCCATCTTGACCTGCTCGCCGTCCAGCGCGACACCGGCGAAGACACCGCCGGCGGACAGGTCGTCGGGCAGGCCCTGCAGATTGCCCAGTGGTGCGGGGGTGCCGGAGCCGGAGACGGGGGTGGACTCCTGCCCGGGCGCGCACACGGGCAGCCCGGACGAGAGGGCGGGCTGGGTGGCCGGCGGGAGGACGGCCTGGGCCTGCGCCGCGGGCACCGCAAGCGCCATGACGACGGCTCCGACCGCGGCCCACGCCATCATCCGCACCGACAGCGCGGAACGCTCGACCGGAGTGTCCGCGGGGCTGGGTGGGTCGTACGAGGGACGATCCTCCAGCGGCAGCCAACCGTCGGGCATTCCCGGCGATGGACGGCGACGGCTTAGCGGTCGAACGGCGCGCGTCAGCGCGTTACGTATCCGACGCTGTCGCCCGGTCACGGGCACTCCCCCAGTGTCTCGTCACGCGCCTGGACCGTTGCTCAGCCCGGTGTGACGATACTCGACCTTGCTGTATCAGGTGACCTGAAGCATAGTCACCCTGTGTGCACAGGGACAAAGCTTCTTTCGAGTGGTCCTGCACCCAAAGGAACCACCGATGGGTGATTCTCACGCGCGATGGGTCTGATTCAGGGGCGGGGCGGATGGTCCAACCGCGGCTCACCCGGCGTCGATGAGGTGGCGGAACTCGGTCAGATTGGCCACCGATTGTCCCGTTGACGTCCGCCAGGCCCACTCGCGCCGGATCGCCGAGGCGAACCCGCGCTCCAGGATCGCGTTGAAGTCTGCGTCGGACGTGGCCAGCACGACACCCAGGATCGTGTTGAGCTCGTCGGCGGTCAGGGTTGTGCGACCGAGCCGGCCGACCAGGTGGATGTCCCCGTCCGCGTCCACCGCGTAGGCGACCGAGCGCAACTGGGCGTTGCGCTGCAGCAGGAACCGGTACACCTCCTCGGTGTTCTCGTCCGGCTTGCGACATACGAACGACTCCACCAGGACGTGATGCGCGCCGACCACGAGCCAGACGAGGGTGCGGTACCGCCGTTCGCCCGGCAGGGTCACCAAGAGGGCATCGTCGTCGTGCCGAACGAAGTCGACCTCCAGTTCGGTCAGGGCGGCGGCGATGTCGTCGGCCGTCATCGACCCACTACCGGAACCAGCGGCAGGCCGGCGGCGTCGAATCGTCCGACGATGCGGGCCGGGCCCGGCTGCACCGACGCCGCGTGCCGCGCCGCCCGGTAGCCGGCCAGCAGGCCGTCCACCGTCGATTCCCAGGAGAACTGCGCCGCCCGTCGCCGAGCGCCGACCGACAGCCGGTCCCGCTGGGCCGGGTCGAGCACGATCTCGGCCAGCGACCTTGCCCACCGGTCGGGGTCGTGACCGTCGACGAGCAGCCCGCTGACCCGGTCGGCCACCGCGACGGTGAGCCCGCCGACCGCGGCCGCGACCACCGGAGTCCCGGCGGCCTGCGCCTCGACGGCCACCAGACCGAACGACTCGTTGTAGCTGGGAACCGCCACCACGTCGCCCGCCCGGTAGATCCGGGCGAGCTCGGACGACTGGACCGGCGGCCGGAAGTCGATCGTGTCGCCGGTCCCGAGCAGATCGACCAGCTCGTGCAGCCGATGGCCGGGCCGGCGGCCGGTGCCCGACGCGCCGCCCACGATGACCAGTCGCCACTGGTGCTCCGGGTACCACTCGGCCAGTCGGTGCACCGCCCGCACCACGATGTCCGGGCCCTTCAACGGCTGGATGCGGCCCGCGAAGACGATGACTTTCTCGTCGGCGCCGATGCCCAGGGCGGCCCGGTCCGCGGCGCGGTCGCCGGGGCTGAAGACCTCCGTGTCCACGCCGGGCGGCACGACGTCGATCCGGTCGGGATCGGCGTCGTACAGGGCGACCAGATCGGCCCGCTCGGCCGCGGTGTTGGCGATCAACCGGTCCGCCTCGGCGACCACCTGCTCCTCGCCGATGATCCGTCCCCGGGGCTCTGGATCGTCACCGGCGGCCATCGCGGCGTTCTTGACCTTGGCCAGGGTGTGCGCCGAGTGCACAAGCGGCACGCCCCACCGGTCCTTGGCCAGGTAACCGACCTGGCCGGACAGCCAGTAGTGGGAATGCACGATGTCGTAGTGACCCGGGGCATTGCGGGCCTCCGCGCGCATGACCCCGGCGGCGAACGAGCACAGTTGGCCGGGCAGGTCCTCCTTGTCCAGACCCTCGAACGGACCGGCCACGATGTGCCGGACCAGCACGCCAGGGGCCATCTCGACGATCGGCGGCTGGTCCGAGGAGGTGGCCCGGGTGAAGATCTCCACCTCGACGCCACGCTCGGCGAGCCGGCGAGACGTCTGGTCGATATAGACGTTCATCCCGCCGGCATCACCGGTACCCGGCTGGGCCAGCGGGGACGTGTGCAGGGAGATCGCGGCCAGCCGCCGGATCGTCCGCCGGCCGATGCCGACAGCCGCCCCAGGGGACGCGGCGCCGTCGGAGGGCTGGTCGCCGTCCTCACGCGCGGAGTGTCTGCCCATGTCGCCGCCACGGTACGCCCGGTCGGTGAAACCCCGGACGCCACCCGGGCAGGGTCAGAGTGCGGACAGCTTCTGCCAGTCCTCGAACGAGTAGATCCAGTCGTAGATGGCGTCCTTCTCGCTCATCGGCACGCCGGTGTTGCTGACGATGACGGGGTCGCCGTAGATCGCCGAGTTGTAGTACTCCTCGCCGTCCCCGACGCCCATGTTGACGCAGCCGTGCGACACGTTCTGCTTGCCCAGGTACTGCGCGGTCAGTGGATTCTCGTGAATGAACTCGCCGTTGTTGTTGATCCGGACGGCCCACTTCTCCTTGACGTTGCAGTAGTCGAACTGGGGGTTGCACATCTCGTACTCGGGAAACTTCTCGGTGACCACGTGGATGCCGGAGACGGTGGCCTTACCGGGTTCCGAGTCCTTCCCGTAGGACACCGGGTAGTTCTTGACCACCTGGTCGTCGACCAGCACAACCATATGGAAAGTGGTCACGTCGGCCTGCACCACCTGCTTGCGGCCGATGGTGAAGTCGGTGGAGATGTCCTCCTTGCCCCACTTGCCGTCGCCGTAGTTGACGCCCAGCAGGTTGGCCTCGACGTGCACCTTGGTGTTGCCGGGCCAGAACTCGGCCGGCCGGAAGTGCACCATCGACTGTTTGACCCCGGTGCCCTGGGTGTCCTCGTCCTGCAGCCAGCCCCAGGAGCCCCGGATGTCGCCCTTGTCGGTGGTCAGCTTGAAGGTCTCCTGAGCCGCTGCCTTGTCATCGATGGACTCGGCGAAGGTGATGATGATCGGCGCTGCCACGCCGACCGTGCCGCCGTTCGGGATCTGGAAGGACGCCCGGGGGGTGGATGCCGGTTTCACGGTCTGCAGGGTGCCGGTGAACGGGGTCTCGTTGCCGTCGGCGTCCTCCGCGACACCGTCGAACGTGTAGGTCGTGTTGTAGGCCAGCCGCTGGTCCTTCGTCCAGGTGGCCTTGTCCTCGGAGATGGTGCCGCTGACCACCGACCCGTCGTCCCCGGTGACCACCAGGTCCTTGATGGTGGCCGAGAAGAGGATGACGGTGACCGGGTCCGCCGGAGCCACGTCCGTCGACCCGAACTTGGGCTTCGAACTCACCCGGACCTTGGTGTTCAGGGCCGTGGAGTCGCTGGACGGCGCAGCCTGGCTCGCCGAGCCGTCGAGCCCGGACACGGTGACCGGCGCGCCGACCGTGGAGGTCACGGTGACCACGTCGTCGCCACCCTGCGACCCGCAGGCGCTGACCGCGAGCAGAGCGGCCAACGCGAGGGCGATCCAACCGAGCCGCCGCCGGTTCCGCACCGGTCGCAGGGGCGTTCGCCGCACCGCGCGCTCCCTTCACTCTGGTTCGCCAGGTGCTCCCACCGTAGGCCGCGGTCGTAAGGTTCCGGTGACGAGGGCGGGTCGGCGCACTGCCTACCCTGTCCGGGTGCCCACACCCGTTCGCCTCGCCGACCTCACCACCCTGCGGCTGGGCGGCCCCGCCTCCGAGCTGATCGAGGCGCACACGGCTGACGAGGTGAAGCGGATCGTCGGAGAGGCCGACCTCACCCGTTCGGGCGTGCTCGTCCTCGGCGGCGGCTCCAACCTGGTGGTCTCGGACGTCGGCATCGGCACGCCGGTCTTGCGGATCAGCATCAAGGGCATCCGGGTCGACCACCCCGCGGGCGTGGGGACCGCGCGGGTGACCATCGGAGCCGGTGAGAACTGGGACGACGTGGTTGCCCAGTTGACCGCCGAAGGGTTCGGCGAACTCGCCCCGCTGTCCGGCATTCCCGGCTCGGCCGGCGCGACCCCGGTGCAGAACGTTGGCGCCTACGGGAGCGAGATATCCGAGGTGCTGCGCTCGGTGACCCTCTACGACCGGCCCTCCGGCACGGTCTTCCCGACGCCGGCGTCCGACCTGCGGCTGCGGTACCGCAGCTCGACCCTGCGCGGGACGGATTCGGGGGTCGTCACCGACATCACCCTGGACCTGACCCGCGGGCCCGTCACCGTCAAGTACGCCGAACTGGCCCGCAGGCTCGGGGTTTCTCCCGGCGACAGCGCGCCGCCGGACCGGGTGCGTGAGGCGGTGCTGGAGCTGCGGCGGGCCAAGGGCATGGTGCTCGATCCCGAGGACCCGGACACCCGCAGCGTCGGCTCCTTCTTCACCAACCCGATCGTCGACCCCGACCGGCTGGCGGTCGTCGACCGGTCGATCCGCGAGCGGCTGGGCGCGGACGCCAGCTACCCGCGGTACCCGGTGCCGGACGAGCCGGAGAGCTCCGGGCGGGTGAAACTGTCCGCGGCCTGGCTCATCGAACGCGCCGGGTTCGAGAAGGGATACGCCGGCCCGGGCGGCCGGGTGGCCATCTCCACCAAGCACACGTTGGCCCTGGTCAATCGCGGCGGAACCACGGCCGACCTGCTCGCCCTGGCCGGGCAGATCCGCGACGGGGTCCGCGCGGCCTTCGGGATCACGCTCGAACCGGAGCCGATGCTCATCGGCGTTCAACTGCCCGGCTGAGCGCAGGGCGGGTGGGGGCTTGGCGACAGAGCGAATCGGCAGCACAGGGCCGACACGCCGCGGGACGACCGGGCTTGCGAGGTGTCCGGCGAAGGGTGTCGGCTGAGCGAAGGGCGGTGGGGCTCGGTGACAGTGCGGATCAAATGTCACGGCGCCCCGACCCCGCGACGACCGGGCTTGGCGAGGTGTCCCGCAAAGGGTCTCGGCGGTCCAGCGGACCCCGCGAGCCGGCGTTAGGGTCGTGCTCAGGCGCAAGGGCGCAACGGAAGGGCAGGCCATGAGCGACAAGATCGCGCTGCAGAACGTCATCAACGGCGAAACAGTTCCGGCGGCGGACGGGGCAACGCTGGACATCATCGATCCCAGCACCGGCGCGGTCTACGCCACCTCGCCGCTGTCGGGGGCCGTCGACGTCGACCGGGCTTACGCGGCCGCCACCGAGGCGTACCAGTCGTGGCGGTGGGCCACGCCGAGCGAGCGACAGCACGCCCTGCTCAAGTTCGCCGACCACATCGAGGCCAACGCCGACGAGCTCGTCGCCGTCGAGGTGCAGGACACCGGCAAGCCCACCGCGCTGACCCTGTCCGAGGAGATCGGCCCGATGGTCGATCAGCTCCGGTTCTTCGCCGGCGCCGCCAGGGTGCTGGAGGGCAGGTCCGCCGCCGAGTACATGCGCGGATTCACCTCCTCCATCCGCCGGGAACCCGTGGGCGTCGTCGGGCAGGTCGCCCCCTGGAACTACCCGATGATGATGGGCGTCTGGAAGATCGCCCCGGCGCTGGCCGCCGGCTGCACGGTCGTCCTCAAGCCCTCCGACACCACCCCGGCCAGCTCCGTCTGGATGGGCACGGCGCTGCAGAACTTCTACCCGCCCGGAGTGGTCAACGTGGTCTGTGGCGACCGGGACACCGGCGCCGCCCTCACCGCGCACCCGGCGCCCGCCCTGGTGTCGATCACCGGGTCCACCGGCGCCGGCATCGCGGTCGCCACCGCCGCGGCCAAGAACCTCACCAGGGCGCACCTGGAACTCGGTGGCAAGGCGCCGGTGGTGGTGTTCGACGACGCGTCACTCACCGACGCCGTCGAGGGCATCGCCACGGCCGGCTACTTCAACGGCGGCCAGGACTGCACTGCCGCCACCAGGGTGATCGCCCAGGCCGGCATCTACGACGACTTCGTGGCTGCGCTGACCGCCAAGGCCAAGGAGACAAGGACCGGCAACCCGAACGACGACGACATCCTGTTCGGGTCGATCAACAACGCCAACCAGCTCAAACACATCGCCGGCCTGGTGGAACGCGCGGCGGGCAGCGCGGAGGTCACCGCGGGCGGCACGCCGCTGGACCGGCCGGGCTACTACTTCCCGGCGACCGTGGTGGCCGGCGTGCACCAGAAGGACGAGATCGTCCAGAACGAGGTGTTCGGCCCGGTGATCACGGTGCAGAAGTTCGACACCGAGGACCAGGCCCTGGAATTCGCCAATGACATCGACTACGGGCTGGCCTCGTCGGTGTGGACGTCGAACGTCGACACCGCGGGACGGATGGCGGCCCGGCTGGACTTCGGCTGTGTGTGGATCAACACGCACATCCCGCTGGTCGCGGAGATGCCGCACGGCGGGTACAAGAAGTCCGGCTACGGCAAGGACCTGTCGATGTACGGGTTCGAGGACTACACCCGGATCAAGCACGTCATGCACCACCACGGCTTCACCGGCTGAGGCCAGTCGTCGCTCCCGCGGCCGCGGTCAGCCGGCCGCGGTCAGCCCGCCGCGGTCCAGGTGGCATATCCAACCCAGATCCGCACCAGCAGCTCAAGAAAGCTGCCCATGTGGATCTCGGCCGCACGGCCCTACTGCCCTCCCGGACGGGTGCCTACCTCGTGGCAACGGGGAGACGCTGATACCCCCGCAGCGTCAGGCTGACCCGCCGCACCCCCGGCCCGGCGAGGGCCAGGTTCGGGAATCGACGCAGCAGCGCCGGGAACGCGACCTGCCCCTCGAGGCGGGCGAGCGGACCACCCAGGCAGTAGTGCACACCGGCCCCGAAGGCCAGCGATCCGCCCTCGGCCCTGCTCAGGTCGAGCCGGTCCGGGTCGGTGAATCGGGTCGGGTCCCGGTTGGCGGCGCCCAGGCAGACCGTCAACTTCTCCCCCGCGGCCACTTCGGTATCGCCGATCAGGCTGGGCCGCAGCACTTTCCGTCGCGCGATCTGAACGGGAGCATCGAAGCGCAGCAGCTCGTCCACCGCCCGCTCCGCCGCGCCGGGGTCGCTCGTCGAACGCCACCACCGCAGCTGGTCCGGATGGTTCAGCAGCGTGACGAGCCCGTTGCCGAGCAGGTGGCTGGCCGTCTCGAAACCGGCGGCAAAGAGCAGCGCGGCCATGGTGAGCAACTCATCGGGGGTGAGCCGGTCGGCCCCACCGGCCGGCGCGACCAGTGCGCTCATCAGGTCGTCTCGCGGCCGAATGCGCCGTTCATCCGCGAGATCGGCCAGGTAGGAACGGATCTCGGCCGCCGCGGCATCTGCCCGGGCCAGCACCCGCGGGGTGGTGATGTCCAGCACCTGGGTCCAGTCCCGCGCGAGCCGCTGGAACGGCGGCTGGTCCGCCCGGGGCACGCCCACCAGCTCGCCGATCACCGCGATCGGCAGCGGAAAGGCGAACTCCCTGACGAAATCGGTGCCATCGGAGAGGTTCTCGAGGAGCTCGTGGACGAATCCGGTGACGGCCGGGCGCAGCGCAGCCACCCGGCGGACCGTGAACACCCCGCTGACCACCCGGCGCAGCCGGGTGTGCACAGGCGGGTCCAGCCCGAGCAGGCAGGTGCCGAACATGTACAGGGACAGGTGATCCCGCCAGTCGGCCACCCGCCCGGCGCCGACATCGTCACTGTGCCCGACGTCCGGGCTGCGCAGCGCCGCCGAACAGTCGGCGAACCTGGTGATCATCAGCGACCCGTCGCCCAGTCGCGGCAGCACGGGTAGCCGGAGCAGCTCGCGGTACACCGGATAGGGGTCGTCCCGGCCGGCCCGGGAGACGAACGCGGCCAGCAACGCATCCTCGTCGGCGGTGACGCCGTCGGTTCGCCCGGTTGACCCCATTTCGACATTGTCCATCGGACCGATCCGCCGCCGGATTCCCGGGTGTCGATTTCGCGGCTGCCGAGCTTGCGAGGCCGTCATCAAGCACAGGGGACCGGGCGCAGACAATCCGGCGACGGAGGAGCCGGGTTTTTTCAGCGCGGTCCCGGTCGGCCGAGCTTGCGAGGCCGCCATTGAGCACAGGGGACCGGGCGCAGACAATCCGGCGACGTAGGAGCCGGGTTGTCTAGCGCGGTCCCAGCTCCTTATCGAGCGGTACCCGGAACTTCGGGATGACCCGGGCGTCCCCGATCCACTGCTGCAGCCGAGCCGCCTCCGCGTGCACCGCCTCGGTCTGTTCCGCACCGATGTCGGTCAGTAGCCGGGTCACCACCTCGCCGGACGGCCGCTGCGCCCACCCGCCGACCACCCGACCGTCGCACCAGATCGTCGGGCCGATGTTGCCGGTCCGGTCGAACAGGATCGACTTGAACTCCGGCGGGAAGTACCAGTCGCGCTCGACCCAGCCCATCGGCGTCGGGTCGAGTGCGGGGAGCAGCGCGATCCAGGGATCGGGCCGGGGCACGGGATCCATATCGTCTGGCAGGGCCACCCCCGCCGCCCCCTCCAGGTGCACCTCGACCGCGCCGACCGTAGCCAGCGCCGCCCTGGTATCGCGCTGGTTCCACCCGGTCCACCAGGCGACGTCCGCGACCGTCGCCGGCCCGAACCTGGCCAGCCATCCGGCCACCAGCCGCGCCCGGGCGGCGGCGGGGTCCAGCAGCGGAATGCCGCCGGGGAACCACGCTTCGATCGGCGCCCACTCGTACTGGGCGCCGGTCCACGAACCCCTGGTCCGGCCACGCACGATGAGCCCGTCGGCGGCCATCAGATTCAGCACCCGGGTGGTGATGGTGGTCGGCCCGCCGTAGGCCTTGCCTTCGGCGTAGGTGAGCTTGGTGCGCAGCCCCGGCTCGGCGGTGGACAGCGCGGTCGCGGAGGCGCCGCCGGAGGCCCGGAGAATCGCATGCACCGACCGTTCGACGTCGGCCAGCCACTCCGCGGGTCCGTCCACCGCCGCGGCCAGGTGCTTGACCAGCGCCGTGCGCAGTCGGGCGGCCACCTGATCCGACGAGGATCGTTGCACCACGGGCACCAGGTCGTCAGGCACCACGAACATGGTCCGACGCATGCCGAGCATCCGGACGAGCGCCCGCTCGTCGTAGAGCGCCGTGGTGATGTCTGCCGGCGTCAGATCCGCCGACCGCGCGGCCAGCGAGAGGAAGACGGTCGCCGGGTCGGTGGCATGCAGAACGAGCACATCGGAGGCAAGCGCGCCGGCCGGCCGCCCGAGGGATCGTTGCGCCAAGGCATGACGCACCCCGAGCCGAGCGCGACGATCGTCGGCGGCGATTCGGTAGCCCACGGTGTCACAGTGTCACCCGCGCCGGGCCGGCCCGGGGCGCGGGCCTGACGTTGACGCACCGTCGGGCGTGACCACAAGCGAATGGCGAACGTGTGGCCGAAACGACCGAAACGGGCAATCGCCGCAGGAAACCACCACGTCGCGTGACAGGGCAGTCGGAATTGCGCTCGGTCTGGCATCCTACTGACCCGATCGGGCGTATCGAGGTTTTGATCCGGCGGGCGATTGCGGCTACGCTCCTGCCAAAGCCGTCGATGCCGCAAGGAGCGCCCGTGACGAGTCCGACGCTCTGGACCTCCGCTCGACGCCCATCCAGCCATAGCATCGTGAGCGGGTGAGGAAACCGTAGTGGCGGACATCGACACGGCCGCGCTCAAGGCGAACTTCGCCGACGTAGCGGGCCACGGCGCGGACGTGGTGGCGCAGTACTTCTACAGCTACCTGTTCCTGCGCTATCCGGAGACGCGGGACATGTTCCCGCCGTCGATGGCCAAGCAGCGGGACCGTCTGGTCGGCGCGCTGGTGCGGATCGTCACGAACGTCGACAACGTCGGCGAGCTGGTCCCCTACCTGGAGGACCTGGGCCGCGATCACCGGAAGTTCGGCACGCTCGCCGGCCACTACCCGGCCGTCGGCGAGGCGCTGATCACCACCCTGCGGCACTTCAGCGGCGATTCCTGGACCGAGGCGCTGCACTCCGACTGGGCCGCCGCCTACGGCATCGTCGCGGACACCATGTCCACCGCCGCGCAGAAGGTGGACGAGATCGAGCCGGCCTGGTGGGAGGCCGACATCACCGAGGTCGACCTGCGGACCTTCGACATCGCGGTGCTCAAGGTCCGCACGGAGTCCCCGCACCCCTACGTCGCCGGCCAGTCGCTGTCGGTCGAGCCGACCACGCTGCGTCCGCGCGAGTGGCGCCTGTACACGCCGGCGAACGCTCCGGGCGGGCTGGAGATCGAGCTGCACGTGCGGCTGATCGACGGCGGCCCGGTGTCCACCGCGCTCGTGCGCAGCGCCTCGGCCGGCGACAAGCTGCGGCTGGGCCCGCCGATGGGTCAGCTGACCCTGGACCCGCAGTCCAGGCGCCCCCTGTTGCTGGTCGGCGGGAGCACCGGCCTGGCGCCGCTCAAGTCGATGATCGATCAGGTCGCCCGGGACGGCGGGCGACCCACCCACCTGTTCTTCGGCGCGCGTTCGGTGCGGGAGATCTACGACCGCAAGGACCTGGAAGTCATGGCCGAGCGGTATCCCTGGCTGACCGTGGTGATCGCGATTTCCGACGACGTCCGTTGGAAGGGTCCCCGCGGACTGCTCGGTAACGTGGTCGCCAACGCCGGCGACTGGTCGTCGCATGACGTGCTCGTCTGTGGCTCGCCCGCGATGGTGAAGTTTACCGTCGCGAAACTCATCGGCGCCGGTGTGCCGGAGAATCAGATCAAGTTCGAGGATTTCGGCGACGCATGACGCGGTCGATCATGAAGGAGACTCCCATGACGGACTCGACCTCCGGACTTCGCAACCTGGATGCGATCACCGGGGCGGACCTTCAGACGGTCACGTTCGCCACCGCCAAGGGCTTCGGGCGGGGCTACGACCAACACGAGGTCGACTCGTTCGTGGTGCGCTGTGCCCAGGTCGTGGACCGGCTGCGGGCACGGCTCGA
This sequence comes from Nakamurella sp., assembly GCA_044867945.1. Taxonomy (GTDB): domain Bacteria; phylum Actinomycetota; class Actinomycetes; order Mycobacteriales; family Nakamurellaceae; genus Nakamurella. The sequence goes on from JBIOVW010000087.1 coordinate 12,140, forward strand.
CGAGGCGACCGCCCGGCACGAATCGCAGATCGCCGAGCTCAAGGACCGGATCGACCGGGACAGCCGCAGCAACGAGGTCGCGCAGGCGATGAGCGTGCTCATCACCGCACAGCAGACCGCTGACAAGACCGTGGCCCAGGCCGACGAGTACAGCGCAAAGGTGATGGCCGAGGCCCGCGAACTGTACGAGGACACCCGCAAGAACTCGGCCACCCTCGAGCAGGAGACCGAGGACAAGGCCCGCCACGTCTACGAGGAGGCGCTGAGCCGGTCGGAGGCCATCGAGCGCGAGGCGACGCAGAAGGTCGCGCAGCTCACCCAGACCGCGCAGTCCGCGCAGGCCGAACTCGATCAGCAGACGACCTACCTGCGCACCCTGCGGGACTCGACCCGGGTGCAGATCGAGTCGTTCCTGGAGGGCCTGCTCGACCACGTCACCGAGGAGTACGGCCGGGCGCACCCGATCGCCGCTGAAGCAGCAACCGCGGCGGCATCCTCCGCACGCAAGCTCAAGCGGAACAACCGCCTCGCCGGGAAGACCTCGGCCAAGGGCGCCTCCGGGAAGTCAACACTGAAAGTGGCCGGTCTGACGCCGGTCCGGCGCGGTTCGATCGGCGCAGAATTCCCGACGCAGGCCGAGCCGGTGTACCAGGAGCAGCAGTACTACGAACAGGTCGACAACTAGTCGGCCGAGCTTGCGCGGCCGCCGTCGAGCACAGCAGGACCCGGGCGCAGACAACCCGGCGACGGATGAGCCGGATTGTTCAGCGCGGTCCTACCGCGATAGGTAGCGCCGGCGCGGTCGGACGCTCAGGGTCACCGTCAGAAGCAGACCGCTCCCTTGGCCGCCGACCCGACGAGCTTGGCGTACTTGCCGGCGACCCCGAAGTTCAGGTTCTGCTCGCGAGGTTCCCAGGCCGCCCGCCGTCGTTCCAGCTCGTCCGGATCGACCAGCAGCTCCAGGGTCTTGGCACCCAGGTCGAGCTTGATCAGGTCACCCTCCCGGACCAGTGCGATCGGCCCGCCGTGCGCCGCCTCCGGCGCGATGTGCCCGATGCATGGGCCGGTGGTGCCGCCGGAGAATCGGCCGTCGGTGAGCAGCAGCACGTCCTTGCCCAGGCCCGCGCCCTTGATGGCGCCGGTGACGGCGAGCATCTCCCGCATGCCGGGTCCGCCCTTGGGCCCCTCCCAGCGGATGACGATGACGTCGCCCTTGCCCAGGGTCCCGTCGGTGACGGCCTCCAGCACCCCGGCCTCGCCGTCGAACACCCGGGCCGGGCCGGTGAACTCGTCGTAGTCGATGCCTGCGCTCTTGATGACGGCGCCCTCCGGCGCCAACGACCCGTGCAGGATGGTGATGCCGCCGGTGGCGTGGATCGGGTTGCTCAGCTTGCGTAGCACGTCGCCGTCCAATTCCGGCGGGTTCAGTTCGGCCAGGTTCTCGGCCATCGTCTTGCCGGTGACGGTCAGCGTGTCGCCGTGCAGCAGTCCGGCGTCCAGCAGCGCCTTCATCACCACCGGCACGCCGCCGATGCGGTCTACGTCGGTCATCACGTACCGGCCGAACGGCTTGACGTCGGCCAGGTGCGGGGTGCGGTCGCCGATCCGGTTGAAATCGTCCAGGAGGAGTTCGACTCCGGCCTCGTGCGCGATGGCCAGCAGGTGTAGCACCGCGTTGGTCGACCCGCCGAGCGCCATCAAGACGGTGATCGCGTTCTCGAACGCCTTGCGGGTCAGGATGTCGCGGGACGTGATGCCCGCGTCGACGAGGGCGACGACGGCCTCGCCGCTGCGAACCGCGTAGGTGTCCCTGCGGGCG
>JBIOVW010000088.1:0-12841 GCA_044867945.1 Nakamurella sp.
GCCTGGTCCAGGCTCGGTGCGTACTTGCCCTGTGACAGTGCGCCGCCCTGGCCGGTGAAGTTGTGGCAGGACGCGCAGTTCAGTCGGAACAGCTCGCCACCCATGGCGACCTGCGAGTTGTCGCGCAACCCCGTCTCCGGGATCACCGGGCCGCCGCCGTTCGCCTGGATGTAGGCGGCAATGTCGTCGATCTCGTCCGGGGTGAACCAGGGCTCCTTGCGCGGCATCTGCGCCTGGTTCTCCACCGCCGGCATGCGGCCGGTGGACAGCTGGAAGTACGCCGCCGCCTGACCCACGCCGACCAGTGAGGGCCCACGGTCCATGACGCCCTGCAGGTTGGCGCCGTGGCAGGTGATGCAGGACGTCTGGAAGAGCTCCTCGCCCCGCTCGATCTGGGCCGCGTCGACGTTCGCCGCGGTGGCCACGTTGCTCGGCGCGGTGACCGCAGCGAACGCGAAACCCATCGCGGTGAGGCCCAACAGCAGGGCCAGGGTGCCGGTGATCCGACGCATCGACTTCGATCGGCGCCGAGGCAGACCTCGACGGCGGCCGGAACCGCGTCGGGGTCGACGTGGCGGTTCGGCGGCCGGCGGTGTGTCGTTGACCGACATTCTGGTGGACACCTCGTGCTCGTTTTGGCGGCGGCTAGACGAGTGGACTGCCGGTGCTGGCGCTTGTTCTAGGTACTGTAGAAGATCAGCGGCAGGATGCGCGCTCGGATCATCGAATGATGTAGATCGTGGTGAACAGGCCGATCCAGACGATGTCGACGAAGTGCCAGTAGTAGGACACGACGATGGCGCTGGTGGCCTGGGCCGGGGTGAACTTGGAGATCTTCGTCTTGCCGATGAGCAGGACGAACGCGATGAGGCCGCCGATGACGTGCAGGCCGTGGAACCCGGTCGTCAGGAAGAACGCGGTGCCGTACGGCGAGGACGCCAGCGTGGTGTCGTGGTGGGTCACCAGCGTGTAGTACTCGTTCCCCTGCCCGAGGACGAAGATCGTGCCCATGATCAGGCTGATGATGTACCAGCGACGGAGGGCGAACACGTCGCCGCGTTCGGCCGCGAACACCCCCCACTGGCAGGTGAAGGACGACGCCACCAGGATGATGGTGAAGATCGTCGCGTAGACGATGTCCAACTCGGTGGGTGCCGGCGGGAACTCGCCCTCGTACTGGGCGCGGATCGTGAAGTAGACGCCGAACAGGCCGGCGAAGAACATCAACTCGCTGGCCAGCCACACGATGACGCCGACACTGACCATGTTCGGACGGTTCAGTGTGTGCACGCGTGCGCTGAATGCGGAGGGCCCGGCGGCGGGGCTGGTCGCAGTCGTCACACGAGGATTATGAACTGCGCCCGGCGATCATGCCGCTGGGGGCCCGAACCGGCGGGTCGCGGCCGACGAGGGCACTACCATCTTCAGGCGTGAGCAATCCAGTGCTGCTGGTCTACAGCCACCGCCCTGAGGTCCGGGAGCGAATCATCACCGCGATCGGCCGCCGACCGGCCCCGGACGTCGGGCGCGTGGACTACCTCGAGTGCTCGGCCGTGCACGAGGTGATGACCGCCACCGAGGGCCGGCAGGCCGACGTGCTGATCCTGGACGGTGAGGCGCAGCCCACCGGCGGCATCGGGATCAGCCGGCAGATCCATCAGGAATCACGGGTGATCCCGCCGGTGATCCTGGTGGTCCGCCGAGCCGACGACCGTTGGCTGGCCACCTGGGCCGGCGCCGATGAGATCCTGGTGTACCCGCTGGACCCGGTGACCGCCGCGGAATGCGTGGCCGGGGTGTTGCGCCGGCGCACCGCCGGGTTGGTGCCGGCGGTCACCGAGAGCCGGTGAGCGCGCCGACGGCCGTCGAACCCACCTGGTCGGGTCTGTTGTCCCGGCTGCTCGCGGGGCGGGACCTGGACCGCGCGGACACCGAGTGGGTGATGGACCGGGTGATGTCCGGCGAGGCCAGCGAGGTCCAGCTGGCCGGATTCACGGTCGCCCTGCGGGCCAAGGGGGAGACCCCCGCCGAAGTGGCCGGCCTGGTGTCCGCGATGCTCGCGCACGCGGTTCGGGTGCAGGTGCCGGTACGAGCGGTGGACATCGTCGGCACCGGGGGCGACCGCGCCAACACGGTCAACATCTCCACCATGGCCGCCGTCGTCATCGCCGGCGCGGGCGCGACCGTCGTCAAACACGGCAACCGGGCCGCCACCAGCAAGTGTGGCGCGGCCGACCTGCTCGAGGGTCTGGACGTGTCGATCTCGTTGCCGGCGGCCGCGGTGGCCCGGACGGCCGCCGAGGTGGGTATCGGGTTCTGCTTCGCGCCCGTCTACCACCCGTCCTTCCGGCACGCGGGCGCGGTGCGCCGTGAACTGGGTGTGCCGACCGTCTTCAACTTCCTCGGTCCGCTGACCAACCCGGCCCAGCCGGCGGCCGGTGCCATCGGATGCGGGAATCCCACCATGGCCCCGGTGATGGCGCAGGTGTTCGCCGACCGCGGCAGTGACGTGCTGCTGTTCCGCGGCGATGACGGGCTGGACGAGCTGACCACGACCACAACCTCGACCGTGTGGGAGGTGCGGGCAGGCGCAGTGCGTCGGATCAGCCTGGATCCCACCGAGCTGGGCATCGCCCGGGCGGCGTCGTCCGACCTGCGCGGCGGCGACGTGGTGGTCAACGTACAGGTGGCCCACGACCTGTTCGCCGGCCGGCGCTCCGCGGTCCGGGACGCGGTGGTGCTCAACGCCGCGGCCGGGTTGGCCGCCCACGCCGGGCTGACCGGTGATCTGCTCGCCGACCTCGGTGCCGGCCTGCGAAGGGCCGAGCAGGCGCTGGACTCGGGCGCGGCCGCCGACGTGCTGGATCGTTGGGTGACCCTCGGCCGGAAGCTGTCGGCGGGCTGACCCGCCCATCGGGGACATCCCGGTGTCCGTTTTGACGGTATCGCGGAAACGTCCGGTCCGGTCAGGCGGCCAGCACCGGACGGTCGAGCGCACGTCCGCGGACCACCCCGGCCACCGTTGCTGGGCCGACCGACTCGGCCAGCGGAGCCACCCCGACCGACTGCCGCAGCCCGGCCAGCAGGGCGTCCACCCGGCCCGGGTCGCCGACCTGGGCGACCCGAACGGCCAGCGTCCGGCCGTCGGGGCCGGCCGCCACGCCAGTGATCGCGGTCCTCGGCAGGTGGGCAGACCACCGGCGTCGGCCGGCGAGCACCTGCGCGGCGTCGGCGGCGGCGAAGACCAGCTCGGCCACGGTCAGCACCGGATGCGGGACGAGCGCCAGCGTCATCGCCACGACCAGACCCGGCGCGGTCTGCCCGCGGCGCAGCGCGGCGAAATCCGGGCTGTCCGGCCCGACCAGTCGGCGTTCACCGGTCGCGGTGATCACCTCGAACGAGCGGATACGGTCGCCGGCGAAGGCGAAGACGGTGGCCCTGGGTCGGAGCGCCGCGGCGGACAGCGCGGTCAGGCCGAACGGCTCGGCGGCGTCCAGCACCTGACGCCAGCTGGCGCCGATCCCGACGGTCGCGGTGCCGTCCCGCGCGTCGATCCGGACCCGGGCGAGCAACCGGGTGACGACCAGGATGGTCCGCTCGACGGCGACGACCGTCGGCCGACCGGTGATCTGGGGCAGGACGCGCCGGCCGGTGCGGCGGGCCAGTGCGACCACCCGGGCGACGTCGGCGGCGTCCGCGGCGATCACCACGAGCTCCGGCGCGACGCCGGTCACCCCGAACATGGCGGCGGTGAAGCTCGACTCCGCGGCCGTGACGACGTCCCCGCGGATCGAGGCGCCCACGGCGGCGGCCAGGTCGATGGTGCTCAATGGGCCTGCGGTGATCATCTCGGTCTCCGATGGGTCGGGCTCTTCGTGACCCGCTCATCCCATCCGCGACCGCTTAAGGCTCACTGAAGGTCGGCTGTAGCCGGCTTGAATCAGGCTTGCATGCCGATCGAGAAGGCGTCATCGGCGTCCCGGCTGGAGTATTCGCGGAACGCGATATGGGTGATCGTGCGCAGCACTCCGGTCACCTTGGAGATGTGGCCGGGCACCAGATCGGCGATCGCCTCGTGCGTCGAGGCGCGCACCACCGCGACGACGTCGACGTCGCCGGCGCACGAGTACACCTGGTCGACCCCCGGCAGGTCGGCGATCTCCTGTGCCGCCTCCGGAATCCGGTTCGCCTCGATGTCGATGAGCACGATCGCCGTCACCATCGGCCGATGCTATGTCATGGCCATTCCGAGGCGCCGTCATCGCGCGCCTTGATAGCGTGATGTCATGCGCACCACCTTGGCGATTGATGACGATGTCCTCGCGCAGGCAAGAGAGATCGCCGCTGCCGAAGGCCGCTCGCTCGGCGCCGTTATCTCGGCGCTCGCGCGGCGCTCGCTGGCGCCCCTTGCCATCGCCTCGTCGGAGGGATTCCCCGTCTTCGACGTTCCGTCCGACGCGCCGACGATCACGATGTCTGATGTGAACCGCGCGCTGGAGGACGAGTGACGAAGGCACCCCGGCATGCTCTGGCCCTGCTGGATGTCAACGTCCTGGTTGCACTTGCGATGCCCAATCACGAAGGGCATTCCGTGGCACACGAATGGTTTCGGGCCAACTCCCACATCGGCTGGGCCACCACGCCCGTCACGGAAAGCGGCTTCATCCGGGTGGTGAGCAATCGACGCGCGATCGCGACGGCAACGACTCCGTCCATCGCCCTGGACATGCTGGAACTGATGACAGCCCGGCCCGGTCATGGGTTTTGGGCGGACGACCTCGAGCACGTCTTGCACGAGGACCTGCCCCGTGCCCGGGTGACCGGCGACAGGCAGGTGACCGATGCCCACCTGTTGTCGCTCGCGCTCTCCCGTGCGGGGCGGCTGGTCACGTTCGACCGCGGTATCCGCGCGCTTGCTCCCGAGAAGCCTGAGGCCGTCGAGGTTCTCACGGTCGAATGAACGAACGGCGCGTTCACCGGCGCGCCGGCGCAGACCGAGTGCTGCGGGCGATGTCGGCGGCCTTCATGAACGGCCGCCACCGGCCCGCGGCGGCGACCGGGCTCGACCAGGGTGCCGTACTGCGGACCAGCCGGCTGCCCGGCCGTTCGATCCAGCGCAGCAGCGTGCCGGTCTCCTCCGCGGACGCGGCGAACAGTGGCCCCGTGCCCGGCAGCACCGTCTCCGCGGAGGCCACCATCGCCTCCACCACCGGCATCGGGTCGATCCCGCGCCGAGCGTGCGCGGCCGCAGCGAACCGTCCGTGTCGGACCACCACCAGCTCCCACCCGCCCCGCTCGTCCGGACGCGCCACCACCAGCTCACGGATCGCCGCCAACGCGCCGAGCCGCTGCCGCCGGTCGGTCGCCGCGGCCAGCGCGGACAGCCGGTCCCGGGCCACCGCCGCCTGGTCGAACCGGCCGTCCGCGGACAGGCCCAGCAGCCGGGCCCGCAGCGCGAGCAGCACCTCATCCGACCGGCCGTCGACGAGCGCGACGACCCGGTCCACCAGCCGGGCATAGGCGAGCTCGTCCTGCCCGCCCGCGCACGGCGCGCCGCAACGGCCGAGTTCGGCCAGCACACACGGCGTGCCGTCGGGGGAGTGGCGACGGATCCGGGTGGTGCACTGACGGATCGCCACCACGTCCTGCACCGCCTCGATCGCGACCTGCGCCGCCACCCGGTTGCCGAACGGACCCAGGCAGGCCGCCGTGCGCCGCGGAGGACTGCGGACGATCGACAGTCGCGGGAACGCCTCGTCGGTCAGGGTGACCCAGCAGACACCGCCGGGCCGGCGGGATCGGCGGTTGTAGGGCGGTTGGTGTGCGGCAATCAGCCGCTGTTCGCGGATGTGCGCCTCCAGCGCATGCGCGCACTCGACGTGGTCGACCCGCTGAGCCAGCTCCACCATCTGATTGATCCGGGCCCGGTTCTCCGCGGCCGAGAAGTACGAGCGCACCCGACGCCGCAGATCGCGGGATGTACCGACGTAGAGCACCTCCTCGTGCGGTCCGCGGAACAGGTACACACCTGGTGCGGCTGGCAGGTGGTCGGCCATCCATCGCTTCCGGCGACGCTGCGGAGCGACGTCCCGGGTGGCGTCCTGTAGTTCGGACAGGCTGTGCACGCCCAACGACCCGAGGCGTTCGAACAACGCGTGCAGCACATCGACCGTGGCGCGGGCGTCGGTCAGCGCCCGGTGGTCGGGCATCGTCCGGGCCCGCAGCAGCCTGGCCAGCGCGGACAGCCGCACGCTGGGCGCCTCCGCCCGCGGCAGCACCGTCCGGGCCAGCCGCACGGTGTCCACCACCGCCGGACCGGGCCAGGGCATCTGCAGGCGGGCGCATGCCGCACGCAGAAAGCCCACGTCGAAACGGGCGTTGTGAGCCACCAGCACCGAGCCGCGGATGAACTCCAGGAACATGGGAAGCACCGACTCGATCCGCGGCGCGTCGAACACCATCGTGTCGGTGATGCCGGTCAACATGGTGATCTGGGGTGGGATGCTGCGGCCCGGGTCGACCAGGGTGGCGAACTCGCCCAGCACCTCGCCGCCGCGCACCTTCACCGCGCCGATCTCCGTGATCGCCTCCGTCGCCGCGGAACCGCCGGTGGTCTCCAGGTCGACCACCACGAACGTCACCTCCCGCAGCGGCTCCCCGAGCTCGTCGAAGCTGCGTTGGCCGCCGGCGGCCGGGGTCACCACCGGCTCCGCCGGGGCGGGCGGCGGCCGGTCCGGGGCGAGCCGATCGTCGAGGTACAGCGACATGCGCCGACCGTAGAACGTAGGTACGACAGTGCTATTTCGCGACTCGCGCAAGCGCTCGCCGGGTTGTTAATTTGCGACTCGCGCAAGCGCTCGCCGGGTAGGGCATCCGGGCCATAGGTCCCGCGGTGTCAGGATGGCGGCATGACCAGCGTCGGGGACGAGGTCGAGCGTCCAGCCGACGCCGACGTCGGGACAGCCGGGGTCGGGCCGCGCCCGATCGCCGGACTGCCCGCCACGGTCCGCGCGCGCATCGTCGAGTGGGCCGCTGACGTCATGGGCGGCGCCGCCCCGCGCGAGCTGCCGGCGACCCTGCAGAAGGTGGCCCGGTTCGCGCCGGCCAAACGGGCGCGGCTGGCCGGATCGGCGCTGGCCGACGCCGTGCAACAGGACGAGGTCTTCCGGGCCATGGTGGCCGAACACGCCGCCCGGCTGGGCACCGACGTGTCGGTCGATCCGTCGGCGGCGGCCGCTCGCGCCGTCCTGCTCCGCGCGCCGGACGCCGACGACCTGTTGGCGCAGGCCGCCGCCGCGCAGGACCAGGCCGACGCGCGGACCCGGGTCGGCGAGCTGGAGCGGGAGGTGCGCAGCCTGACCGCGCGGTTGGCCCGGGCAGAGCAGCAGCTCGCCGCGCAGGTGGCGGCCCCGCCGGTCGAGCCGGGCGCCGAGGCCGATCGGTTGCGCAAGCGGCTGCGCGATCAGGGCACCCGGCTGCGCGAGCTGCAGGACCGGCTGGCCGCCGAGCGCGCCGACGCGACGGCCCAGCAGCAGGTGTTGGCCGCGCAGTTGGATCGCACCCGCGCGGAGGCGCAGGCGTGGCGGCAGCGCGCGGAGGCCGCGGCCGACCGGGCCGACGCGGCGTCGGCAGGTATGCGGCGGCTTCGGGAGACGACCGACGACCGGCGGGCCGCCGACGACCGCAGACTGGACCTGCTGCTCGGGGTGCTCGAGTCCGCGGCCGCGGGGCTGCGCCGCGAGTGGAACCTGATCGGGGGCGGCCCGGCGCCGGCAGACATGGTCGCGGCGCAGTTGCCGGAGCCGGCCACGGACCACCGGACGACCGACCCGGTCCGGTTGACGTTGTGGGCGGGCATGCCGGGCGCCCACCTGATCGTCGACGGCTACAACGTGTCCAAGACGGGCTTTCCCGAGCTCGTCCTGGCCGACCAGCGGGAACGCCTGGTTCGCCGGCTCGCCGCCTTCGCCGCCCGGACCTCGGCCGAGACGACGGTCGTCTTCGACGGTGCGGCCGTGGCCACCACTCGCCCGTTCGCCCGGGGGGTGCGGGTGCTGTTCTCCCCGCCCGGCGTGCAGGCCGACGATGTCATCGCCGACCTGGTGCGCGCCGAACCCGTCGGCCGCGTTGTGATCGTGGTGAGCACCGACCGCCGGGTCGCCGACGACGCGGTGGGCGCAGGAGCCCGCAGCGCCCCGTCCTCGGTGCTGCTCGCCGCGATCGGCGGGACGAGTACGTGAAGGACTGCCTGCTGTGCCGCCCCGACGACGCCGACCGGTTCTTCGGCCGGATCCGGGTCTGGACCGACGGGCGGTGGCGGCTTTCGGTGGTCGAACACGGCCCGGTCGTCGGCTTCGCCCATCTCGAGCCGGTGCGGCACATCCCGCACGTCACCGATCTGGCCGGGCCGGAGGCAGACACCTTCGGACCGAACCTGGCCCGGGTCACCGCCGCGCTGCGAGACGCGACAAGGGCCGACCTGGTGTACGCCTACATCTTCGGTGAGCGGGTCCCGCACCTGCACGTGAACCTGGCGCCGCACCACGACGGCGACGCGCTTGCGGCGGGTCCGGCGATGATCCGGCCCGGCGCAGCCGACGCGCCGGCCGCCGACCACCGGGCTGCCGTCACCGCGATCCGGGACCGGCTCGGCTGATCCGGGTCGGCGCAACAGGCCCCGCTCGGCGGCCCCGAACACCCGATGGATGGTCGGACGCGCCGGCTGCGCCTCGCGGCAACATCGTCCAGGCTGGTCGTCATGACCGATGACCTGCTGGCCGCGCCCCGCTTCCCGCGCAGCGCCGGGTACCACCCGGACTGGATCACCTCCGCGGTGAGCGGCGGCGCGAACTCCCTGTGGTTGACCGAGTGGCTCACCGAGGCACTGGATCTCCGGCCGGGGATGCGCGTGCTCGACCTGGGGTGCGGGCGGGGGGCGTCGTCGGTGTTCCTGCACCGGGAGTTCGGCGTCCAGGTGTGGTCGGTCGACCTGTGGTTCAGTCCGGACGAACGGGCGCAGCGCGCCCGGGACGCCGGGGTGGCCGAGGCCGTGTTCCCGTTGCACGCCGATGCGCGGGCGCTGCCGTTCGCCGCCGAGTTCTTCGACGCCGTCGTGAGCATCGACTCGTTCGTCTACTACGGCACCGACGACCTGTACCTGAACTACCTGGCCCGGTTCGTCCGGCCGGACGGCCCCATCGGGATCGCCGGCGCCGGACTGGTCCATGAGCTGCAGGACGAGGTTCCCGACCACCTGCGGGCCTGGTGGGAACCGAGCATGGCGTGCCTGCACTCCGCCGACTGGTGGCGCCGACACTGGGCCCGCAGCGGCGTCGCCCGGGTCGAGCTGGCCGACACCATGCCCGACGGCTGGCGGCGCTGGCTGGACTGGCAGCACACCGTGGCGCCGGACAACTCGACCGAGATCGAGGCGCTGACCGCCGACGCAGGTCGCACCCTGGGCTACGTGCGGGTGGTCGGCCGGCGGGACCGCTCGCCCGACGAGCCCATCGTCACCGTTCCGGTCCGCTACACGCCGCACCCCCTGACCAGGCAGGACGCGTCGGCCGGGCGTTGATCGGAAAGGACGGCGGTGCGGCGATCGAGCCGCCGGTTCCGGCCCTTCGTCGGGGCCGGGAAGGCCGAAGGTGGCGGATCGGGTCGTTACGACCCGGTGGAGCGCCTTCGCCACCCGTGCCGGCATGCGCCGGAACGGCAGTGTCAGTGCTCGCCTCTAGCGTGCGCACCGAACGCCGGACACGACGAACGGAGCACGCCCATGCACATCGATTGCGAACACTGCGCCGCCAAGGGACCGGCCTGCAGCGGCTGCGTGGTCACCGTCCTGCTGGGCTCGACGCCGGACGGCATAGAGTGGGACGAAACGGAGCGGGCGGCGATCGGCGCCCTGGCCGAGTCGGGCCTGGTCCCGCCGTTGCGGCTGGTGCCCGTCATTCGGCCGGGACACCGGGCAGCAGGGTGACGGGCTCGTGTCCAGCCGACCGGCCCGGTCACCGGGTGTGACAACGGTCTCAATTTGGTCACGACGTCCTTGGCCTCCGCCCTGAGCCGTATTTGTGCAGGTCACGAGCGGGTGGCCGGACGGTTACCAATGCCTTCGCATGGTTTTATCCACAACCGCTCAGCGCCGACTGGACTCTTTCAGGGCAGTCTCGTAACCTGTCCGAGACCTTTGGTCGTATCCATCAATCGGGTGGTCCCGAAGGTCCCGCCGAATCGGCGATCGTGCCCTTGCGCGCGTGAGTCGAACCGGGGAACCAGGTTTGTCTGGGGTGAATCCCCTGGTCGAACGCGCGTGGCTGACGGCTGTCCGCGATCGGCAAGGGGTAGGGCTAACTTCCTGGCCCGAATCCGTCAGCTAACTCGGTAGGCGGCGAGGAGGAAGGTACGCCTGCTGTGGCGACCCTGCACGCTCGGCCGCGCCCGGCCATGACGCACAGTCTTCGTCGCCGCGCCCGCGGCGTCGCGATCGGGGCGGTCGCTCTGCTGTCCGCGAGTCTGCTGTGGACCGGCTCGGCCATTGCCGACCCGACCAACCCGACCACCGCGGACGAGGCCCAGCAGGCCTATCTGGACAGCTCGCACCGGGCCGGCGTGCTGAACGAAGAGGTTCTGGTCGCGCAGGAGAAGGAGTCCGCCGCGGTGGCCGCGGCCGTGGCCGCCGGGGAGCAGGTCACCGCCACCACGACCGCCGCCGACGCCGCCCGGACTCAGGCCCAGGAGTCCGACCAGGAGGCCGCCGCCTACCAGGCCAAGGTGAACGCGTTCGCCAACGCGAGCTTTCGTGGGGCGCGCCTGGACGGTGTGTCGGCGATCCTGACCGCGGGATCGGCCGAGGACTTCCTGGATCAGGCGACCTCCCTGGACCGGGTCGCCGCCGACACCCAGGACACCCTGGACGAGGCGATCGCTGCGCGCGACGCGGCCGCCCAGGCCAAGTCGCAGGCCGAGGCCGCCGCCGCCGCGGCCGCCAAGGCCAAGGCGGACGCGGACGCGGCCGCCGCCGGTGCCCAGCAGGCCACCGCCGACGCGACCGCCCGCAAGGCGGAGCTGGACGCCGAGGCCGCCCGCTACCAGGAGCTTTTCGACTCGCTGTCCGAGCAGGAGCGGCAGGCCGCGGCGGCCGCGGAGGAGCAGGCCAACACGGCGGCGAACGCGGCCGCGGAGGCGCCGGCCGAGGAGCCCGCGGAGGCCGCGAGCCGGTCCGAGGACCGCACCGAAATCGCCGCCGAGACCAGCGAGGAGCCGGCGCCGAGCGCCCCCGCCGGCAGCGGTGCCGGTGCCGCCGCGGTCGCCGCGGCGCTGTCCAAGGTCGGCTCGCCGTACGTCTACGGAGCGGCCGGCCCGAGCGCCTTCGACTGCTCGGGCCTGACCTCCTGGGCCTGGGCCCAGGCCGGTGTGAGCATCCCCCGCACGTCGGGCGCCCAGGCCGGGTTGCCGTCCGTCCCGCTGAGCCAGCTGCAGCCGGGTGACCTGGTCACCTATTACTCGCCGGTTTCCCACGTGGCCATGTACATCGGCAACGGCCAGGTCGTCCATGCATCGACGTCCTCGCGCCCGGTGTACGTCACCAGCGTCAGCGGCGCCGGCCCGAACGCGTCCGGGCACCGAGTCACCGGCTGATCGCCCGCCGCGGGCCGCAGGTGACGGCCCGCGAACCGGGGCCGGATAGGCTCGGCCCCGGTCGACCGATCGACGGCGCCGCTCCGGCGGCGAAGGTGCGGGTCGTCCGCGTGCCGGCCGGGATCGGTCAGAAGGGCGTGGTGCTCCGTTCGTGCGGCGAACGCTGTTGGTGACCAACGACTTTCCGCCTCGGGCCGGTGGTATCCAGTCCTACCTGCTGGCTCTGGCGCAGCGGCTGCCGGCCGATGCCCTGGTCGTCTACGCCCCTTCCTGGCCCGGTTCGACGGAATTCGATGCGCGTCAACCGTTCCCGGTCTACCGGCATCCGACCTCGCTGATGCTGCCCGGCGAGCCGGTGCGCAACCGGGCGGTCGAACTGATCCGCGAGCACCGGATCGGCGCCGTCTGGTACGGCGCGGCGGCTCCCCTCGGTCTGCTCAGCCCGGCGCTGCGCGGCGAGGGCATCGTGCGCACCGTCGCCTGCACCCACGGCCACGAGGTCGGGTGGTCCATGCTCCCCGGCTCACGGCGCGCACTGCGCCGGATCGGGCGCACCAACGACGTGCTGACCTTCGTCAGTCGCTATGCACGGCGCCGGATCTCGCCCGCGCTCGGGCCGATGGCGGCACTGGAGTACCTGCCGCCCGGTGTTCTCACCCAGACCTACCGACCCGATCCGCAGGCCCGGCGGGCGATCCGCGAGCGGTACCGGATCGGTGACGCGCCGCTGGTGCTGTCGGTGTCCCGGCTGGTCGCCCGCAAGGGTCAGGACGCGCTGATCCGCTCCGTGCCGCGGATCCGTCGATCGGTGCCCGCTGTGCGAATGCTGATCGTCGGTGACGGTCCCGACCGGGCGCGGCTGGCGGCGTTGATCAACCGGCTCGAACTGGGTCGCCACGTGCAGCTCACCGGATCGGTGCCGTGGGGCGAGCTGCCCGCCCATTACGCCGCCGGCGACGTCTTCGCGATGCCGTGCCGGACCCGGGGGTTCGGGCTGGACGTCGAGGGGCTCGGCCTGGTGTTCCTGGAGGCCTCGGCGAGCGGACTGCCGGTCGTCGCCGGGCGATCCGGGGGCGCGCCGGAAACGGTCCTTCAGGGCCGCACCGGAACCGTCGTCGACGGCCTGGACGTGCCGGGGTTGGCGACCGCGGTCGCCGACCTGCTGGCCGACCCCGCCCGCGCCGCGGCCTGGGGTGCG
>JBIOVW010000089.1:0-2662 GCA_044867945.1 Nakamurella sp.
CCAGAAGGTACCGAAGAAGTTCAGCTCCTCCGCGTTGTGGCGAGAAGCCTTCAAGGACCAGCCGGAAAAGGTGAAGCGCGAGGTCGAATTCCGTCAGCAGTTGGCGGCCAAGGGCGCACGTGAATCGCACGACATTCCGAGCCCGGACCGAAACCTGACGGGCGGGGTCATTCTCGACTAGCCTCGATTCTACGCAAGCGATCTTGGTAGGAGTCGTGCGTTAATTGGCTTGTGGTTGTAGACCAAGTAATTTTGGCCCGTGCACGGATGCGGTGCCACCCTCACTGGCCGATTGCCAGCCTGTCCCGGCAGGTGTGAGTGTGTACGTTCTGGGGCCGGTCTTCGGAGCCCACTGGACAACCGAGGTGACGTGGCAGGACCGCCGCCGGTGCTCGACGGTGAGCAGTGGCGGGCCGAGATCGCAGCCCGATTCAGTGGGCTGACTGCGTCGCCGAGTCCCGCGCATCCGGAGCAGGTGCCGATGGGCCGGGTGCGCAGCATCGGTCTGGACGACATCAGCGTGCACCGCATCTGCTGGAAGGGCTTCACCGGTTGGCCGGTGGTCGAACCGGAGGCGCGATCGAACTTGGCCGATTGCCCGCCTCCGCCATCCCCGAGCTGGCGGGTGAGTTCGGAGTCCCCGATCTGCCGAGGCGGATGGCCGTCAACTATACGAGTCCACCAACGGCAACCCGCTGTACATCACCGCGCTGTTGACCGAATTGCCCAAGAATCGCTGGACGAATTGGAATCCGGTACTGCCCGCGCCACGCTCGTTCGCCGCCCAGCTGGCTCGCCAACTCGAGGGATGCTCGTCGCCCGTCCGTCGGCTGATCGAGTCGGCGGCCGTGATCGACCCTCAGGCGACGATAGCCGTCCTGGCCGCCCTGGCAGAGGTGTCCGAAGTCCTACCGGCTCTGGACGAGGCGGTCGACCTGCGCCTGCTCCGGCTCACGCGTTCCGACACCGGGCCACGTCGGGTGACCTTCGTCCGTCCATTGGCCCGGGCCGCGGTCTACAGACAGATGAACTCGGGCCGCCGAATCGCGCTTCATCGGCCAGCGGCCGCGCTGATGGAAGACCGGGCCGACACAGTGCGGCATCGGGTGGTGGCGGCCATTTCGCCGGATCCCGGCCTGGCGGCAGAGTTGGCTCTGTTCGCCCGCGAACGGGCGGACCCTGGGTGAGTGGGCGACGGCGGCGGCTGCACTCCTCGACGCCAGTCGGATGAGCGCGACCCGTATGGAGCGGGAACAGTTGCTGCTCGAGGCCGTGGATGCCATGATCGGCGCCGACGACCTCCGGCAGGCCGAGGACATCGTCACGAAAAGCCATGGTTTTCAATCCGATTCGGCGAGCCTGGCCACCATGGGCTACCTGCGTGCCCACATCGAGGCCATTCGGGCCGCGATCGAGGAGGACGGCGTCGACTGATCGGCTACACCCCTGGAGCATCATCGATCTCGTCTCCTTCACGACGGGAGAGATGTGCAAGCGCTACGGGATGATCCATGTCGACGGGACAACGAGGGCAACGGCAGCCTCGACCGGACGCAAGGACTCCTTCGGCTGGTACCGGGACGTCATCGCTTCGAACGGTTTTCGTGCGTAGCTCGGCGGTCGCGCGGGCGCGCACCCAGCGGCCGCGCTGATCATCGCGTCACCGAACCGGACGAAACCGGCGGGAAAGTGACGGTTCGATCAGCGCGGCCGGCGGCCGGCGCGATCAGGTCGATCAGGTCGAGGAGGAGGTCGATTCTGGTCCCAACAGGGTGCGCAGCATCTGCTTGCCCATTTCGGCACCCTTGCGGCTTTCCGCCTGGGCCTTCTGGAAGAACTCCACCAGCTCCTGGTTGCCCGTCCGTTGTGCGTCAGAGATGTAGGTCTGCAGACGCTGGGCGTTCTTCAGGCAGGCTTCGGTGAACCAGATCACGTTGTACTCGGGATCGGATGTTCCGGTGATGCTCTCGCTGTCCGTAGCCACGGCTTGCGTCCTCCCGTTCCGAGGGTCGTTTGACCGTCACGGGGTACCCAGCTGGAGCGCCCGGTAAACCGGACCGGATGTGGTCGGGTTTGTCGCCGGCAGGTTCGGGGAACCGGACGTTCGCCGATGCCCGCACGACCGGTCGAGGAGTGGTCATGACCAACGCACAACGTCTGCCGGAGCCCGGTCAGCAGTCGTCGCTCGGTGAACCGGCGGACGGAGCGTTGCCGAGTGGCGTCGGAACTGCCGGTGGCCCCGGGGATCTCGCCCCGCAGGTGTCCTCGGATCCGGCCGAAGGGGCGGATGACATGGTCTACATCGGTCATTCCTGAGCAAGGGGTGGTGCCCCTGGCGCCACGGCCTGGGCCCGGGTCGTCAGGGCGAAGGGAATCAGCGCCGCAGCGAGTGGGCGATCATCTCGCCGATGAGCACCCCCGTGCCGGCGGGCCCGCGCCGGGGCGTGGCGGGCAGGATCGAGGTGTCGGCGATGCGCAGCCCGCTGATCCCGTGGACGCGGCCGAACTGGTCGACGACAGAGTTCGGGTCATCGTCCGGTCCCATCGGGGCGGTCCCGCTGGCGTGTAGCGACGTGCCCAGCCGCTCCCGTATCCACCGGTCCAGCGAGTCGTCGTCGGCGGTGCGGTGGTCGAGGTCCGGGGGGCCACCGACCGTCGCGGC
>JBIOVW010000090.1:0-4105 GCA_044867945.1 Nakamurella sp.
CGACCAACTCGACCGCGGAAGACTTCGGGATGGCCTGCAGGTGGGCGGCCTGGGCGATACGGCCGCAGCCGATCACCCCGATGCGAACGGGCCGCGAGCCGGCGCCGCCGGTCGTGGCGGCCGGATCGGTCTGAGTGACGGTCACGAAACTCTCCTCGCTGTGGGGGGACTTCTTCCCGTACGGGTGCACGGAAAGGTCAGATCGCTTGTGTTGCATTGCGCTCGTCCCGAGCCGGCAGGACGGCGCCGACGGCGGCGGCCTGCGGACCCATGTTGACCAGGACGATCAAGGGCGGCCGCAGGGTCGGGGCGAACGGCCACCTCCGCAACAGGTGCCGCTCGCTCCCGGGCACTAGTAGGTCAGTGGCGGCGTTACCCCGTTCGGCCGGGTCGCGGCCACTGGTGTACTGCTCCAGGCACCACCCGACCGGCCGCCGACACCAAGAGGCCGGCAACCTTCGTCCCACCGATGTCGAGCCCGACGAGCATTGCCGACCTACTTTCATCATCGAATACTTTCGAATCGCTCCGTTACCTTAGCAGACGCGTTTACCGGTGTCTAGACTCGGTTTGCGACGAACCGCGCCGGTGTGCGTCAGTACGGAAGTGTGCCGTGTCCGAGCGATGGCCGCGCGTTGACTGCGGAACAGCACGGTGCGCGGCGCCCCTCGGACCCTGGGCGGTCACACAGTAACGGGCGTACGGTGCTGTGCCGGGGCCTGTTCAAGCCATCTGCCAGCGCGGATCCTCTGTCAGAGACCGTTACTCGGCAAAAGTGAACGGACCCTCGGACCCGTTCATGAGCCCACCCGTGAGTCCAGGACCGACTCACAGCCACCTGTCGGCCAGCGCGCAAGGCCCTCATGACGATTGGATCCCGGCAGGCCAACTGCTCGCGATTCGTGGCCGGCGAGGTTCCGGGTCCGGGACGCGGAACCTTGTTGCACGCGTAGACGCAACCATCCGTAAGTGTAGAGTGGCCCGTACTCGCGTCCAAGCGTGTCCGGTAGGGTTTCGGGTGACCCTTGGGGCCCGGGGAGGAGTGTGACCTGATGAGCAAGTCGGGCGGCGCCAGAATTCGTGACGCCTTCGCGGTCGAGCGCCGCGAGCAAATCCTGCGGATCGTCAACGAGCAGGGACGGGTCCGCACCAATGAACTCGCCCAACAGCTGGAAGTCACCGAGCCGACGATCCGCAAGGACATCACGGATCTGGAGGCCCAGGGACTGCTGGTCCGCGCGCACGGCGGCGCGGTGGCCCGCGGATCGATGGCCGAGGTCGATGTCAGCACCCGCGAAACAAAGCACCTGCCGGAAAAGCAGGCGATCGCCCGTGCCTGTGTGGCACTGATCCGAGACGGCGACTCGATCTTCCTCGACGGCGGCACCACACAGTACGAACTAGCCAAGTTGCTGGCCCAAGCCGAGGGGATCGGGCACGCCAACCGTATCGGCGTCAAGATCCTGACCACTTCGTTCAAGGTCGCCGAGCTCTGCGAGAGGATGACCGAACCGCCGGTCGTGCTCGGTGGCCGATACCGGTCCCGCGGTGGTTGCTTCGTCGGTCCCCTGACCATGTCCGTGTTGCGCCAGTTCCGCCTGGACCTGGCCTTCGTGGGTGTCACCGGTGTCACTGAGATCGGTTTCTGTGCAGCTGATCTCGCCGAGGCAGAGATCAAGACCGAAGCCGTCAACCGGGCCGAGCGGGCGGTCGTCCCGATGGACCACAGCAAGATCGGCTTGGCCGACTTCATCACCGTCTGTCCGCTCAACGCGGTACAGACGGTCGTCACGGACCGGGCCGACGACACGCTGCGTCGATGGCTCGAGCCTGCGGGCGTCGAACTCATCGAGGCCACCCAGCACGGAAGAGGAGCAGCTCCGCGCACGACGGGGCGGCGCAACACATCCTCATCAGCCGCATCTTCGGCCGCAAGCGAAGCAGGACCCCGCCCGGCGTGATGCGCGCGCCGGCGCGAAGTAGCCGAACACCTGACCCTCGAGGTGTGGAACGAGAGCACGCCTGCGAACGGTCCTACCCCCCCACCCGCCGACAGCGCTGCTGATCTCAGGGCAGCCCCCCTTGATCATCCAGCGGGACGAGACCATGCGTCAGTGAGCCGCGCGGGAGGTAGCCGGGCAAGACGAAGCCGTTCGCACGTCCGTCCGAATGATCCCCCCGCGGTACACCCATGAGCCGGCCCGGGTTCGCCCGCTGTCCCAGGGGCCCTCGCGGCCGCAGTCTTGCGACTCGGCCCATCGACCGGCCGTGAACGGGCGGGCTGACCGCTGCCGACCCGATCAGGACGCGTCTCCCAGCCCATCAGACCCAAGCCTCGAGGCGGCAAATTGCTAGCAAACGAGTCTAGACGTAGACAAACGAGCCTGCTATAGTACTGATACGAAAGCATTCGAGGGTAAGCCACAGTCACTTCGACTCGGCTGATGCAGGGTCTGACGGCGGCCTGAACTTCGCCAGATAGCCCGGTTTGGGATGGCCCTTGACAGGGCGTCAACGACGACAGGCAAGGAGACGAAGGCGTGACCACGGTGACCGCCGTCAAGAACAGGCTCCGCCTCGGCGAGCTCAAGGACCGCATCAACTTCGCTGGATTTGCAGAAGCTGTCCAGCGCGCTGATGCTGCCGTTGGCGATCCTGCCGGCCGCCGGCATCTGCCTGGCGCTGGGGGTCAGCTCGGCCGACGTATAGATCCCGCCTGCGGGGTCTGCCCGTCGCGGTCGGCCCACCGCACGGGTCTATGCACCTGATTCCCGTCCCGTCTGCCCCCACATGCCCCCTACCTCACCATAAGGAGCCGTTCGACGTGAGCACCCCTCAGTCCGCCCCCAAGGTTGTTCTGGCGCCAGACAAGTTCAAGGGCTCACTCAGTGCCCGGCAGGTCGCCGAGCATCTGGAGACGGGTTTGCGTCGGTCCGTGCCGACGGCCGAGGTGATCCTGTGTCCGATCGCCGACGGCGGCGACGGGACCGTCGAAGCGGTCGCCGCGAGTGGCTTTGTCGTCGAGCACGCAATCGTCACCGATTCGATCGGCCGGCCCCGCCGGGCGGCATTCGCCGTGCGCGGCGATACCGCCGTGGTCGAGTTGGCCGAGGCGGACGGGCTGCGGCACCTGGCCGCGGACGAACGGACTCCGCTGACCGCCACCAGCTACGGCGTCGGTGAACTGATCCGGGCGGCCCTGGACCGCGGATGCCGCACCGTGATCCTCGGCCTGGGTGGCAGCGCCAACACCGACGGCGGGGCCGGGATGCTCCGGGCCCTTGGTCTGCGGTTCCTCGACCAAGCCGGAAAGGAACTAGGCCCTGGCGGGGCTGCCCTTGCCGAGCTGGCCACGATCGACATTGCCGGCCTGGATCCGCGCGTCACGGATACCACGTTCATCATCGCCGGCGACGTGGACAACCCACTGCTCGGTCCCACCGGCGCCGCCCACGTCTACGCCCCTCAAAAGGGTGCCACCCCAGGTGATGTCGAACTCCTCGAGGCCGGGCTGCGTCGATGGGCACACGTCGGGTCCAGCATTACCCGGCGGGGGCTGGCCGATCATCCCGGGGCGGGGGCCGCGGGTGGGGTTGGCTTCGGCGCGATCGCCGTCCTCGGGGCCCGGATCGTCCCGGCATCGCGTTCGTGCTCGATCTGATTCGGTTCGACGAAACCGTGGTGGGCGCTGTCCTGGTGATCACCGGGGAAGGCAGCCTGGACGAGCAGAGTCTGAACGGGAAGGCCCCGGTCGGTGTGGCTGCGGCTGCGGCCCGCCGAGGCATCCCCACCGTTGTCGTGGCCGGGCGCAGCACACTCACCCCTGCGGCCGCGGCAGCCGCCGGACTCGAGCGGGTCTACGCCCTGGCCGACATCGAACCGGACGTGTCGGTCTGCATGAGCGAAGCCGGGCGGCTGCTCGAACAGCTCGCCGAGCAGATCGCGCGCGACTACTTGCTGCCGGCTTGATCGCTCCGCCTCGGAACTTGTGTCCTGGGCGTGATCATCCCCGACGCGAAAGGTGACGACCGTCTGGCAACCACAACCACAGGCCGGCAGGGGCCGGGTCACCGGACCCGGCCCCTGCTGTGGTCATTGCATCTGC
>JBIOVW010000091.1:0-2077 GCA_044867945.1 Nakamurella sp.
CTGATCGCCTGCTGCGACGGCCTGACCGGGCTTCCCGAGGCCATCACCAGCGTGTTTCCCGACACGGTGGTGCAGACGTGCGTGGTGCATTATGCCGACCTCCGGATTATGCCGATGTTGAGATGGGATCCCCTGCAGGGCAACAGGTTTGAGCTGGCAAGGTCGGCATAATCCGGTGAGTTGATCGACGCTTGCTTCTCCACTGTGGAGAGGAGGGCGTCATGGTCAAGGTGTTGCGTTCGATCGTGCGTGGCCCGCTGGAGTCGTACGTCACCGGGTTCGCCGAGGGGCTGCTTCGGCAGGGCTATACGCGGTCGGCGGCCGAGCAGCACGTGTGCTTCATCGCGCATCTGGATCGCTGGATGCAGGCCGAGGGCGTCGGGCTGGACGGCCTGAGCGTTTCGGTGCTCGAGCGGTACCTGGCGCAGCGGCGGACTGCGGGCTATGTGGAGTACCGGTCGGTGAAGGCACTGGGACCGCTGTTGGAGTACCTCACCCCGTTGGGCGTGCTACCGATCCCGCAGGAGGTTCCGCCGGATCCGGTGGAGGAACTGCTGGGTCGCTACCGCGCCTGGCTGCTCGTCGAGCGCGGGGTGACGCCCGGAACGGCACGCGGTTACGTGGACTGTGTGCGGCCGTTCGTCGCGACCCGAGCGCACGCCGACGCGCTGGAGTTCATCGACCTGACCGCGGCTGATGTCACCGCGTTCGTGCTGGCCAGCTGTCCGGGTCGGGCGGTCGGGTCGGCGAAGCTGATCGTCTGTGCGCTGCGGTCGCTGCTGGGATGGCTGCACCTGACCGGCACGGTCCCGGTCTCGCTGGCGGCCGCGGTCCCCTCGGTGGCCGGCTGGCGGCTCTCAGGCCTGCCCAAGGGCCTGGAGCCGGGCCAGCTGCGGCGGCTGCTGGGCGGCTGTGATCGGCGCACCCCGCCCGGTCGGCGGGACTACACGATCATGCTGCTGTTGGCCCGGCTGGGGCTGCGCGCCGGCGAAGTGGCCCGCCTGAGTCTGGATGACATCGACTGGCGCCACGGCGAGCTCGCGATCCTGGGCAAGGGCAATCGAGCCGAACGCCTGCCGCTGCCCGCCGATGTGGGCGCGGCGATCGCGGCGTATCTGCGCCACGGCCGCCCAGCCACCGCGGTCGGGCGCAGCGTGTTCGTCCGCGTCCATGCCCCGCACCGGGCGCTGACCACCGGCGGGGTGACGATGGTCGTGTTCGACGCCGCGCAACGCGCCGGGTTGGGCCGGATGCACGCGCACCGGCTGCGGCACACCGCCGCCACCGCGATGCTGCAGGCGGGCAGCCCGCTGGCCGAGGTCGGGCAGGTGCTGCGGCACCGCTCGGCCTTGACAACCGCGATCTACGCCAAGGTCGACCACGCCGCGTTGGCGGTGCTGGCCCGGCCTTGGCCAGTCGACGATCCGGGCGGTGTGTCGTGACCGGCCCGCTGCCATCCTCACTGCGGGCGGGCCTGGCCGACTACCTCGCGCTGCGGCGCGCTCTGGGTTACCGGCTGGCCCGCCCGGAGAAGCTGCTGGGCCAGTTCCTCGACCACCTCGAACACGCCGGCCAGTCGAGGATCACCGTCGCGGCGGCGCTGGACTGGGCGCGGAAACCCGCCAATGGGGGCTCGAACTGGTGGGCCTACCGACTCGCGGCGGTGCGCGGGTTCGCCACCTACCTGCACTCACTGGACCCCGCGCACGAGGTGCCCGCTGCGGAGCTGCTGCCGCAACGGCCGCACCGCGCCAGTCCGTACTTGTATTCCGCCGCCGACATCACGGCGCTGATCACGGCCACCAGCTCGCTGCGCGTCCCACTACGACAGGCCACATTCGCCACGCTGATCGGGTTGCTGGCGGTGACCGGGATCCGGGTCGGGGAAGCGATCGCGCTCGACAAGGGCGACGTCGACCTCGCCGCCGGGCGGCTGATCGTGCGCTGCGGCAAGTTCGGCAAGACCCGGGAACTGGCCCTGCACCCCAGCACAGTCGAGGCGCTGAACTCCTACCGGCGGCTCCGGGACAGGTCCGCGCCGCGGACCGGGGCGTCGGCGTTCTTCGTCTCCACCGCC
>JBIOVW010000092.1:0-4484 GCA_044867945.1 Nakamurella sp.
TCGTGATCTGGCGGACCGAGCAGATCGTCAAGGACAGCATCGACACCGGCGGGGAGGCGGTGGTCTGGCCGTCGCAGCGCAGCCTCTACCGGTTGTTCGACAAGGTGTCGGCGGGCAAGCACACGACCGGCTCGGCGAGCACTCGCCGGTCCCTGGCCGCCCGCCCGGAGGGCATGTTCGCCGCACGTACCGTGTCGGCGCCCGGCGAGGTGATGGAGATCGATTCCACGCCGCTGGACGTGATGGTGCTGCTGGACGACGGGGTGGTGGGCCGGGTCGACCTGACCGGCATCATCGATGTCGCCACCCGGACGGTGTCCGCGGCGGTGCTGCGCCCGACCACCCGCAGCGTCGATGCCAGCGTGTTGCTGGCCCGCGCGCTGACTCCCGAGCCGATGCGGCCGGGCTGGACGCAGGCACTGACGATGGCGGCCTCGGTGCTGCCCTGGGCACGGTTGTGCTCGGTCGATGAACGGCTGGCGCACGCGGCCGCGAAACCGGTGATCGTCGCGTCGACGATCGTGTGTGACCACGGCAGCATCTACATCTCCCGCAACTTCCGCGCCTCGTGCCGTCACCTGGGGATCAACTTCCAACCGGCCCGCAAGGCCACTGGCAGCGACAAGCCGCACATCGAGCGGCTGTTCGGGTCGGTGGCCTCGCTGTTTGCCCAGTTCGTGTCCGGCTACACCGGCTCCAACCCCGACCGGCGCGGCCGGATGGTCGAGGGCCGGCCGTTGTGGTCGATGCTGGAACTGCAGGACCTGCTGGACGAGTGGCTGATCGCGTTCTGGCAGAACCGGCCCCACGACAGCCTGCGCGACCCGGTGCACCCCGGGCAGGCGTTCTCCCCGAACCAGATGTATGCCGCCCTGGTGGAGACGGCCGGCTACGTGCCGGTCGCCTTGGGCGCCGACGACTACGTCGAACTGCTGCCGCCACGATGGCGGGCGGTCAACGCCTACGGCATCAAGATTGATCGCCGGACCTACGACAGCCCGGACCTGAACCCGCTGCGCGGGCAACGCTCGGGTGTGACCGGTCGCCAGGGGTTGTGGGAGATCCACCACGACCCCTACGACGTGTCACGGATCTACGTGCGCGGCCCGCAGGGGTGGATCACCGTGTTCTGGCGGCACCTGGACCGGGTGCCGGTCCCGTTCGGGGACCTGGCCTGGGACCACGCCCGCCGCCACCTCGACGAGCCGGGCCGACCCGGGACCGAGGAACAGATCGCCGACGCGGTCGCGGCGCTGCTGCGGCGCGCCTACGCCGGTCCCGAGCAGACGCCGGCGCCGGGCAGTGGCCTGCTGTCGAAACGGGAGCGGCGCGTCGCCGCCCGCACCAAGACCACCACCTCGGCCACCACCTCGACCACCACCTCGATCACCGCCCCCGAGCCGGCCCCGACCCCTGCGGGGGGCAGCGACCCGATCGCATCCGACCGGCACGACGACCAGCCCGGCGACGATCAGGACGGCGACGGTCAGGACGGCGACGGTCAGGACGGTGGGCCTTCTGACGAGCTCGATGACGAGCAACGGGACGCAGGTTTGGCGAAGGTGATCCCGTTGGGGATCTTCGACCCGTTCAAGGAAGCGGAACGACGCTGGTGACCTCCTCGCAAACCCTTCCGGCAACCGATGGCCCGACCGGTGGCTTGGCGGGTGGTCCCGGCAGCCATCAGCCGACCACGCTGACAGGGTGGCGGGCCTTCGTCGCCGAGGCTGTGGCCGTCCCGGCGCTGCTGCCCGGTGACAGGCTGGACACCTTGACGCCGTTGGACCGGGCGGCCTACGACGACCTGCGGCTGGCTCACCACGCCCGGCTGCTGGTGGTCGCCACCCCGACCATCCGCCAGGTCGCCCTTGAGGGCCGGCGGCTGCAGTACCTGAACCGGCACGCCGACGGACGGTGCGGGCTGATCCTGTCCGGCCCGGCCCGGACCGGGAAGACCACCTGCCTGATGCAACTCGGCAAGACCATCGAGGTGATCCACCGTCAGCGGCATCCCCACGCCGCCGGTCACGTCCCGGTCGTCTATCTGACCGTGCCCCCGGCCGCGACCCCGAAGATGATCGCGTTCGAGTTCGCCCGGTTCTTCGGCCTCCCCCTCACCCGCCGCTCCAACATCACCGACGTGCTCGAGGCGGTCTGCGGGGTGAGCCTGGACGCCGCCACGACCCTGATCTGCGTGGACGAGATCCACAACCTCAATCTGGGCACCCGGCACGGCGCCGAGGCCTCCGACACCCTGAAGTACTTCGCCGAACGCATCCCCGCCACGTTCGTCTACGCCGGGATCGACGTCGAACGCGCCGGGCTGCTCAACGGTCCCCGGGGCGAGCAGATCGCCGGACGATTCTCCATGATCCGCACCGGGGCGTTCGGGCGCGGTGACCAGTGGAAGGCCCTGATCGCGACCCTTGAAGACAGCCTGCGTCTGCACGCCCACCGTCCCGGCACCCTGGTCGGACTGGCCGGCTACCTGCACGACCGCAGCAACGGGATGATCGGAAGCCTGCTCCGGTTGATCCGTCTGGCCGCGATCGGGGCCGTCCTGGACGGCTCCGAGGCCATCACCCGCACCTCGCTGGACGCGATCCCTCTGGACATCGCCTCCGAGTCCGGCCACCGACGGTGATCCCCGCCCAGGCCGCGGTCCAGGCCCGTCACCTGCACGCCGACGGCCAGACCGTCTCCGCGATCGCCCGCCACCTCGGCCACGACCGCAAGACGGTCAGGATCTACCTGGCCGGCGTCCGCGACCCCGGCCAGCCCCGCGCCGGAACCACCGACACCTTCGGTCCGTTCGATGCCTACGCCACCCGCAGGCTGGGTCAGGACCCGCACCTGTCCGCCGCCGCGCTGCACCGCGAACTGCTCGGCCTGGACTACGCCGGCAGCTATTCGGCATTCACCCGCAGCCTGCGGCAGCGGGGCCTGCTCACCGAGTGCCCGGACTGCTCCACCGACACCGTTCCGCGGATCACTCAGCGCGCGTCGCTTCTGAACCATCTGCACCGCCCTCACGGGCTGCCGATCCGCGTCGCGCCGGTCTTCGGCCAGACCATCGCTTCGTTCCTGGACCAGGTCGCGGTGGCCAACCACCTGCCGGCCGCCGCTGTGCTGGCCCACCTGCCGGTCTGGTTCTGCCAGCAGTACCGCACCCACGACGACCTCAACCCCGGCAAAGGCCCGCGAGCTCACCGACCGGACGCCGACGCCCTCGCCGCGCTCACCCGCAACGACGCGGACGCCCTGGCCCAGACGCTGCCGGCCCTCGCCGGCCGGCACCGGGACCCGTCGACGCCGATGAGGCTGACCGTCGCCTGCCACCGCTGCACCGCCCGGCGCGGCCTGCCCGCCGTGATCCCGGTGCATCTGCCCGCGCTGCAACGACTCTGCCCACGCCACCGGACCTGGCTCGGTCCCACCCAGCAGATCGACACCACCGGCTGCCCGGACATCGTCGGCGCCGCCCGCCGCGCGGCCCGGCTGGCCCGCCGCCACGGCTCCACCCGCGTTCTGCTCGCCGAGACCATCGCCCGCCAAACCATCCTGCAATGCCTGACCCATGATCAATACCCTGTCGTGACCCAGCGCTGGAGCGTCTGCATCGACCACCTCGCCACCGCCCGAACCCGATCGCTGTCCGGCACCGGACCCCACGCGCGCGAGGACCTGATCGCGGCGGCGACCTACAGCGACACCATCACCCTCGCCGCATCGCTCTTGTCGCCGACGGGCTCGACACCCCCGCAGAAGTCGACCCCGCACGACTTCTGGGATCACTTCCCCTGACAACCCGCACCGCAGACTGGACCGTCGGATCACCTTCGATGGCAAACGATCACCAGGTCGGTCGCCACTCAATTTGATCCGCCCAGGTCAGCGACCAGAGCCGGGTCCAACTCAAATGGCACGGGACACGGGGCACGTGAGACGAACGCGAGGGTGGTGTCGCGGGCGTTGAGGTGGGCGGGGTGGGCCACCTGGTCGGCCACCATGGAGCAGCCGCGGCAGGCGTGGTCGGGCCAGCCGAACACGCCGGGTTCGAAGAACGCGCGGTAGACGATCAGCTGGCGGCGGCCCTCGAACAGGTCGAGCAGGCTCACCGGGCCCGCGGGCCCGTCGAACGCGTACCCCTTGTCCACGGCCAGCCACGGCATCCGCCGGCGCTGCGCGGCCAGCGCGTCCCGGGCGTGGGTGAGCTCCTTCTCCTTCACGAGCAGGCGCTGGCGCGCGGCCTCCCACTCCTGCGCTGAGACGATCACGGGTGCGGTCATGGCGGGTCTACCTTTCTGGGGTGTCAGATCCGCGCTGCGGTGAGCGCGGGGACGGAGGATGGTGCGATCACGACGAGGAGCCCGAGCCCGACGATCGCCAGCGCCAGCGGCACGTCCACGGTGGCGTTCACGGGCAGGAGCTTCTGGGCGCCGACGAGGAGGGCGACCACGGACATCTCGGTGGCGCTGGGCGTC
>JBIOVW010000093.1:0-2381 GCA_044867945.1 Nakamurella sp.
GCGACGCTGGTCGGCGTGACCCGCATTCTGGTTGTCGACAACTACGACTCGTTCGTGTTCAACCTCGTGCAGTACCTGGAGCAGCTCGGCGCCGAGTGCATCGTGCGCCGCAACGACGCCGTCTGCACCGATGACGTGTCCGACCTTGACGTCGACGGCATCCTGCTCTCCCCCGGGCCGGGAACTCCGGCCGACGCCGGGGTCACCGAGGCCATGGTCCGCTGGGCGGCCGGGCGGATGCCGGTGCTCGGGGTCTGTCTGGGCCACCAGGCGATCGCCGAGGTGTACGGGGCGACGGTCGACCGGGCGGAGGAACTGCTGCACGGCCGCACGTCGCTGGTCGAGCACACCGGTGTGGGCGTGCTGGCCGGCCTGCCGAGTCCGTTCACCGCGACCCGGTACCACTCGCTGGCGGTCGTGGACGGCACGGTGCCGGTCGCACTCGAGGTGACCGCACGCACCCGAGGTGGGGTGATCATGGGTCTGCGGCACCGCGAGCACGCCGTGGAGGGTGTGCAGTTCCACCCGGAGTCCGTGCTCACCCAGGGTGGCCACCGGGTGCTCGCGAACTGGCTGGCCGAGTGTGGTGATCGGGCTGCCGCCGACCGGGTCGCACCGCTGGAGGCGGACGTGGAACGGCTCCGGCTCTCCGCGGTCTGACCGCGGTGTCAGTTTGCGGCGGCGGACCCCAGCGTCACGTCCGCGGTCTGAGTTTCGCCGTCGCGGTTGAAGGTGATGGTCGTGGTGCCGTTGGGGGTCTGCGCGCGCACGGCGGCGATCAGCGCGTCCGCGCTCTCGACGTTCACGTCACCGATGGCGGTGATCACGTCGCCGTCCTGCAGTCCGGCCGCCTCGGCCCCGCTGCCGGGGGTCACGGAGGCGATCAAGGCGCCGGTGGTGATCTGGCTGTTTCCGTCGGTGGCGTCACCGACCGAGGCGCCGAGCACCGCATGGGTGGCCCCGCCCGTGTCGATGATCTCCTGGGCGATCCGCTTGGCCTGGTCGATCGGGATGGCGAAGCCGACGCCGATCGAGCCGGACTGTCCGCCGGAGGTCTCGGACAGCGACGCGATCGCCGAGTTGATGCCGATGACATTGCCGTTCATGTCGACCAGCGCCCCGCCGGAGTTGCCGGGATTGATCGCGGCGTCGGTCTGCACCGCGTTGATCACGGTGTCCTGCGACTGGCCGGATCGGCTGGAGGGGTCCTCCGAGGACGTCCGCACCGGGCGGTTGAGCGCTGAAACGATGCCGGTCGTGACGGTGGCGGACAGGCCGAGCGGCGACCCGATCGCGACGACCTGCTGACCCACTTGCAGGCTCGAGCTGCTGCCCAGACCGGCCGGGGTCAGTCCGGAAACGCCGTCCGCCTTGATGACGGCCAGATCGTCGGTCGCCGTCTGGCCGACGACGGTCGCGGTGGCGGTGGTGCCGTCGTTGAACCGCACCTCGAGGTCGCTGGCGCCCGCCACGACGTGATTGTTGGTCAGGATGAGCCCGTCGGCGGTCAGGATGACGCCGGAACCCTCGCCGGCGCTCTGGCTGGAGCTGGCCACCACGGACACCACGGACGGCAGCACCTTCGCGGCGACCTCCTGCACCGAGCCGGCCGGGGCCGGCGTCAGGTCGGATACCGGGGCGCCGGTGTTGAGCCTGCTCAGCGAGCTGTCCGAGGCGGTCGCCGAGTTGGATTGCAGCGCAGCGCCGGCGTAGCCGCCGCCGAAGCCGGCGATCAGGGCGAGCGCGGTGGTCGCAGCGATCACCGCGGTTGTCCGGCGGCCGCGGGGCCTGACCTGGTCCGGCGTGCCCGGCTGCCCGGTTGCCGGCGGAGTGCCGTAGGGGCTGGGCGACTGGTATTCGGATTCGGACCTGGGCAGGGTCCGTGTTGAGGGGCCTGTGGTGGTCCCGCTCGGGTTGCCCGGCCGGCCGCTCCACGGCTGGGTCGACCAGGCTCCGCTGGGCCGCGGCTGCCACCAGGACTGATCGCTGCTCCCGCCGGCGCCGTGCTGGCCGGCCGGTGTCGAGGGACCGGGGACCTGACTCCAGGCCCGCGGCTGCGACGCCCCTGAGTAACCGCCTGCCCCCGATGCAGGTGCCGAGGTCGGGGTGTCGGCGGGCGAGGGTGCCGAGTAGCGGGGGGTGGCGGTGGGCCCGGTGCCGGCGGCATCACGGGAACCGGCCGGTTGGTCGCCGGCGCGCGGGGTCATGTCCTGGCTCATGTCCGACAGACTGCCGGGGCAGATTGTGGAAACCTTGAGCGAGGCTGTGGTTGCACCGGTGAGTCCCTACCAACTTGTTGTGAATCGACACGTTGTGAATTGACACAGAGCCTGGTGAGGTCCCGGCGCGAGCGCCGGGAAGCCGGCTATCCGCCGCCGGGT
>JBIOVW010000094.1:0-2824 GCA_044867945.1 Nakamurella sp.
TGGGCGGCCGTCGTCAGCCTCTCCTGGGGCGCCGGGTGGCTGGTGACGGCCAACGTGATCGTCGACGCCGAGCGCGGCTTCCACATGTTCGGCTCCAGCGGCGCGCTGGTGGCCACCGTCATCACCGGGCTGGTGCTGCGGTTCTCCTGCGGGGCGACACCCCGGCCGTTCGGCCGCCCGCAGCTGTGGCAACCGTCGGCAGCCCCTCGTGACGACGGCGGTCGTGGCCGGCGCTTCCCTGCTGGCCCTCCCCGCGTAGGCCGACCGGCCCTCGCCGGTCAGGCCGGCTCGTCCACCCGGAAGGTGCGTCGGTACGCCGTCGGCGAGACGCCCGCCTGGGTGCGCAGGTGCGCCCGGAGGGACGCCGCGGAGCCCAGCCCCGCGCGGTCGGCGACCGCGTCGACGGGCAGGTCGGTGGACTCCAGGAGCCGCTGCGCGTGGTGGACCCGCTGCCGGATCAGCCAGGCCGTCGGCGACTCCCCGGTCTCGGCGCGGAACCTCCGGGTGAAGGTGCGCACCGACATGCCGGCGGCCCGTGCCAGATCGGGCACGCGGAGCGGCTCCTCCAGTCGCTCCAGCGCCCAGGCCCGGGCCGGGGCCGTGGACTGCTCGGGTCGCTCGGGCACCTGGCGCTCGATGAACTGGGCCTGGCCGCCGTCGCGCCAGGGCGGTACGACGAGGTGCCGGGCGACCCGGTTGGCGATCTCGGTGCCGTGGTCGCGGCGGATCAGGTGCAGGCACAGGTCGACCCCGGCGCTCAGCCCGGCCGACGTCAGCACGTCTCCATCGTCGGTGAACAGCACCGCCTCGTCGAGCTCGACGGTCGGGTAGAGCCGCACGAGCTCCTCGGCGTACTTCCAGTGCGTGGTCGCGGGCCGTCCGTCGAGGAGCCCGGCGGAGCCGAGGACGAACGCGCCGGTGCAGATCGAGACCAGCCGGGTGCCCGGCCGGATCGACGCCAGCGCCGCTGCGAGGTCGTCGGGGATCGTGCCCCCGAACCGCGGCCCGGGGATCTTGGTGCCCGGCACCACGACGGTGTCGGCGGTGGCGAGCAGCGAGGCATCGCCGTGCGGGGTGATCGCGTAGCCGAGCGACGCCGTGACCGGCCGGCCGTCGAGGCTGGCCATCGTGACGTCGTACAGCGGTGCGCCGTCGGGTCCCTCCGCCTCCCCGAACACCTGCGGCGGGATCACCGCGTCGTACCCGATGACCGGCTCCAGCAGCAGCACCACGACTCGGTGCACAACGTCACCCATGGCCCAATCCTGACACATGTTGGCGAATCAGCCACTCGTCGCCCGCTCGCGTGGCCGGAACGATGGGCCCGTGACCCACTCCCCGGTGACCACCGACTCGTCCGCTGCCCGCCGGTCGGCCCCCTCCGGACTGCACTGGGCGTGGGTGGTCGCGGTCGTCACGTTCGTGACCCTGGTGGGGGCGGCGGCGTTCCGCTCGGTGCCCGGTGTGCTGATGGACCCGCTGCATGACGAGTTCGGCTGGTCGCACGGCACCATCGGCGCCGCCGTCTCGGTGAACCTGGTGCTGTTCGGGCTGTTCTCGCCGTTCGCCGCCGCGCTGATGGATCGCTTCGGGGTGCGCCGGGTGGTCGCCAACGCGCTGGTGCTGGTCGCCGCCGGAAGCGGCCTGACGGTGTTCATGGGTGAGGCCTGGCAGCTGGTCCTGCTGTGGGGCGTCCTCGTGGGCGTCGGCACCGGGTCGATGTCGATGGCCCTGGTCGCCACCGTCACCAGCAGGTGGTTCGTCGCCCGGCGCGGGCTGGTCAGCGGCGTGCTGACCGCCGGGTCCGCCACCGGCCAGCTGATCTTCCTGCCGATCGTCGCGCACCTGGCCACCGCCCACGGCTGGCGGACGGCGTCGCTGGTGACCGCTGCGACGGCGTTCGCGGTCGTCCCGCTGGTGCTCCTGCTGCTGCGGGACCACCCGGCCGACATGGGACTCACGGCGTACGGCGCCACCGCCGCCGACCCGGGTCCGCCGCCGCACGCGCGGTCGGGGTCGAGCGCGACCCGGGCACTGTCGGTGCTGGTCACCGCCTCCAAGTCGTCGACGTTCTGGCTGCTCGCCGGAGGGTTCGCGATCTGCGGGATGAGCACCAACGGGCTGGTCGCCACCCACTTCGTGCCGGCCGCCCACGACCACGGCATGCCCACCACGACCGCCGCAGGGCTGCTGGCGGTCGTGGGGATCTTCGACGTTGCCGGCACCGTCCTGTCCGGCTGGCTCACCGACCGGTGGGACCCGCGGCTGCTGCTGCTCGCCTACTACCTGCTGCGAGGTGTCGGCCTGATGACGCTTCCGGCGCTGCTCGGACCGACCCCCCAACCGAGCATCTGGGTCTTCATCGTCATCTACGGCCTCGACTGGGTGGCGACCGTGCCACCCACGGTGATGCTCTGCCGGGACGTGTTCGGGGCGGACATCGGGGCGATCGTCTTCGGCTGGATCTTCGCAGCCCACCAGGTGGGCGCGGCGATCGCCGCGTTCGGCGCCGGCGCCATCCGCGACTCCACCGGCAGCTACGGCGGGGCGTTCTGGACCGCGGCCATCCTGTGCCTGGTAGCGGCCGGGCTGTCATTCGCGATCCGTCCGGCACGGGAGATTGTTGCCGAACCAGCAACATAGGTTGTCCTTTTCGGGATGGCCACCCACCATGGGTGCCATGGACGAGATGAACGACAGCTACGACGTGGTGGTGCTCGGCGGCGGCGCCGCCGGCCTGAACGGCGCGCTGATGCTGGCCCGGTCCCGCCGCTCGGTGCTGGTGATCGACGCCGGCTCACCGCGCAACGCGCCCGCCGACGGG
>JBIOVW010000095.1:0-2898 GCA_044867945.1 Nakamurella sp.
GCGCCCGCCGTCGCGAGGACTATGTGGGCCCGTGGCTGCCCGAGCCGCTGGTGCTCGACGACCGCGACGGCGCGGCCGACGTCGTGCTCGCCGAGTCGGTGTCGATGGCGATGTTGGTGCTGCTCGAGACGCTGGGCCCGGATGAACGGGCGGTGTTCGTGCTGCGCGAGGTGTTCGGCTTCGACTACGCCGAGATCGCCGGTGCGGTGGGCAAGTCCGTGGTGACGGTGCGCCAGATGGCGCATCGCGCCAGGGAACACGTGCGGGCGCGCCGCAAGCGGTTCGAGCCGGTCGACTCGGTGCGGACCGCGCAGATCACCGAGCGGTTCATGACCGCCGCCGCCACCGGCGACATGGAGGGGCTGCTGGCGCTGCTGGCGCCGAACGCCACCTGGACGGCCGACGGCGGCGGCAAGGCCAGCGCGGCCCGTCGACCCGTGGTCGGCGCGGACAGGGTGGCCGCGCTGCTCATGGGCATCTTCCGGGTGGGCCGGCGGCTGCCCGACGTGCGGATCGAGACGATGACCTGCAACAGCGCGCCGGCGATGGTCGTCTACAGCGGGGACCACCTCGAAGGCGTCTTCCTGATCGAGATCATCGACGGTAAGATCACGAACTTCTACGCCATCCGTAATCCGGACAAGCTGGCCGCCGTCGTGGTCTCCCGCACGATTAGTCGTTAGGTCAAGTACGGGAGGCCGGGACGCTGTCCGGCTGTGTGCACCGCAGCTGAGCAGCCCCATGACGACGAAGTCACGTCGAGGCTTCTCCGGTGCCGGGCGCGCCTGGCATCGCCCCCGCTGGTCACCGGCCCTGCTCCGCGTCACGGCACTGTGGGTGCCGGGAACCCGGTCACCGCATCTGATCGGCGCTTTCGGCGATCAGGCGTGCCCGTAGCCACGACGCTGATCGCTGTTCGCCGCGGCGTGCCGCCGCGTCGGGATCAACCCCATCCCTGGGCCGCGCTGGGTCAGCGCTGGACAACGGGCTGAACAAGCCGGGCGCACGCGCGCGGGCTTCCCGGTGCCACCCGGGTTCGTCCTGTCCACGGCCGCCTACGACGCGTTCGTCGCCGCGAACCGGATCGCAGGGTCGGTGGCCAACCTGGCCGCGCTTCCGTCCGACGCCGGGCCGGGCGAGTTCGAGCGGGCCGCCGAGAAGATCCGGGCGCTGTTCCTCGGTAGCCACGTGCCCGGCGACGTCGCGGACGCGCTGGCGGGCGTCTACGCGGAGCTGGGCGGGGACGTCGCGGTGCGGTCGTCGGCCACCGCCGAGGATCTACCCGGCGCCAGCTTCGCCGGCCAGCAGGAGACGTTCCTGCACGTGCACGGCTGTGCGGTGGTGGCCGAGCGATCCTTGGTCGCTAGGAGTTTGGCACTTGTCCAGAGTGTCAGGCGGCCGCCGACGGTAACCGCGCCTCGGCGAGCCGGGCGTCGACGTGCTGGTCGATGGTGCGCAGGGCGGCGCGCAGCGGGGGTGGGGCCTGTGGTCGGTCGGTGGCCATCAGCGGCCGCAGCACCCGGTTGTGGACCTTGGTGTAGAAGATGGCGAAGGCGAGGCCGTCGTCGGTGAGCCGGTAGAGGTTGCGGCCCTCGATCCGGGTGATCAGGCCGTTGCGGCGCAGCCGGGTGAGGTCGTAGCTGGCCCGGCTCATCGGGTAGGGCTCGCCGAGCAGTCCGGTCATCAAGGCGCGCAGGCTCTTGTTGGTGATGCCGGTGACGGCGTGCAGCCCGACGCACAGGGCGCCGGCCAGGGCTTGGACCCGAGGGTCGCCGAACCTCAGGGCTGGGGCCCTCCGCCCGTCCACCGTGGTGGTCGGGTGCGCGATCCGCTCAAAGGCTGGACTCGCAAGGACGCAGCCCTGGCCGACCCGTTCAGTATCGAGCAGTCGGCGGTTGGCGGCACGGGCTTTGGTCTGAAGTTCGGGCAGGTTGTGCAGGCGGCGCTGGCAGCCCAGGTCGTGGGTGTCGTTGACGACGGTCTCCACGCGCAGCGCGCGACCGTCCTTGAGGTACTGCTTGATCCGGGAGTGCTTGTAGGAGGCGTTCACGGTGACCGCGGTGCCCGCGGTGACCACGCGCGTGTTGAACACCTTCTGCACCGTGGGTGGGCGGCCGCGGCGCACCCGGTGCCGGGAGAAGATCAGCTCGATCTGGTCGGGCCGGCCGATGTCCAGGTTGTCGGCGACCAGGGCCTCGAAGAACCCGCGGGCGTGCCGGGGTTGGGTGAACACGATGGTGCGCGACACCTCGACCTGACGCATCGACAGTTCCCACCAGTACCCGGTGGCCGCGTCGTGCTCGGTCAGGGGCACCGGCAGGACCGCGAACCAGTGTTCGGCGAACGCGGTGATCTCGTCGGGGCCGAGCCGGTCGCAGATGGCCTGCAGCCCGGCCGGGTCGTCGGTGGCGGCGAACCCGTTGGACAACTCGGTGAACCCGATCCCGGCCCGGGCGGCCTGGCGCTTGGCCCACTCATGGCCGTTGATCCAGATCTTGGCGGGGTAGGGGAAGTAGGCGCAGATCTTGATGAACCCCGGGCCGAAGTCGTCGTCCCAGAGGTAGAAGTAGTAGCAGGTCACACGTCGGTCGACCTTGTGGAAGGCGAACCACGGAGCCCCGGTCGACCCCTCCCGCTCGGTCCCGGTGAACACACTCGCGTACTCCTGGGCGATACCGATCGCGGCCACCCCGGACCGGCCCGTCCCGGCTTGCGCGGCGATGGAGGGCCGCATCCGATCGATCTTGCGGTCGGCCTTGGTGAAGCGCACCACCGGGATGTGGTCGTGCTCGGCGAACCGGGCGACCGCCTTTCGGAACGCGTTACCGATCTTGTCGAAGATCGCCGGGGACGGGATCGGATACCCCAGGTGCGCGGTCAGGAAGCTCACCACCTGCC
>JBIOVW010000096.1:0-6156 GCA_044867945.1 Nakamurella sp.
CGGTCATGTCGGAACTCCTTACGGTGTAGGGGCCGGCGAGTACTCAGGACTCGATGAAGTCGAGTAGATCGGCGTGCAACCGGTCCCGGTCGGTGTCCGGAACAGCGTGCCCGCTGTCGGCGTAGACCTTGAGCACGGCCCCATCGATCAGCTCGACGGTCCGCTTGCCGCCCACCGCGAACGGCACGATCTGGTCGTCGTCACCATGGATGACCAGGGTGGGCACGTCGATCGAGGCAAGATCGGGCCGGAAGTCGGTCGCCGAGAACGCTGCAATGCACTCGTACGCGGCGCGGTGACCGCAGGCCATGCTCTGCAGCCAGAATGCGTCCCGGAACCCACGGTCGACGTCGTTGTTCCGGTTGTGCCCGAAGAACGGACCGTCGGCCAGGTCACGATACAGCTGCGAACGGTCGGCCAGCTCGCCCCCTCGCAGCTCGTCGAAGACGTCGATCGGCAGACCCCCGGGGTTGTCGTCGGTGCGCAGCATCATCGGCGGTACGGCTGAGACCAGGACCAGCCCGGTCGCCCGTGTGGTGCCGTGCCGGCCGAGATAGCGCACGATCTCGCCACCGCCGGTGGAGTGCCCCACAAGGGTCAGCTCCCGTAGGTCCAGGGTCTCGATGAGGGTGGCCAGGTCGTCGGCGTAAGTGTCCATTTCGTTGCCGTGCCAGGTCTGGCTGGACCGGCCGTGACCGCGGCGGTCGTGGGCGATGACCCGGTGGCCGTGCGTGGCCAGGAACAGCGCGGCGGCCTCCCACGCGTCGGAATTCAGCGGCCAGCCGTGGCTGAGCAGCACCGGCGGTCCGTCGGATCCCCAGTCCTTGTAGTAGATCGCAGCGCCGTCATCTGCGGTGACAAATGGCATCTCGTCCTCCCCGGTTCGATCCCGAGTCCGATCCTGCCGCCGGTGCCCGAACCGTGGACCACGTGCGGCACGTAGCCGATCGCCCGACCGGGCGTCAGCTCGCCGACGGCTCCGGTGGGATATCTCCGGCCGGGCCGAGGCGGTCGGTGAGCTGACGGCGTGAGGAGATGCCCAGCTTCTGGAACACCTTGCGCAGGTGGTAGTCGACAGTGTTCGGACTGATGAACAGGCCGGCGCCGATCTCGACATTCGTGTGGCCCATCGACGCCAGTCGGGCGATCGCCAGTTCCTGCGTGGTCAGTCCGTGGGGCTCCCGATCGGCCGGGAGGCCGGCCGGAGCGCCGGTCGCCTCGATCTCGGCGCGCACGCGCTCGGCGAAGATGCCGGCTCCACCCCGATCCAGGTTGTCCTGGGCCAATTGGAGCTGACGCCGCGCCTCCCGCCGTCGCTTCATCCGACGTAGCCATTCGCCGTACAACAGCTGCGCGCGCCCGAGATCGACCTGCGAACCAGTGCTCTCCAGATCCTCGATGGCCGCCCGGAAGTACTTCTCCGCCTCGGTGCCCTGGCTGATCAGCGCCCGACTGCGGTGGACCAGACCACGGAACCAGGGCGACCCGTTGGCCTCGGCGCGCCGGCCCAACTGATCGACGATAGGGACCGCCTCGTCGGGGTGCCCGCTACGCACGGCCGCCTCGACGAAGTCCGGCAGCGCAAGGGGCGTCATCTGCAGAAACGGGTCGGTCACCAGGGGCCGCAGCCCGTTGAAGGCGTCCCGGTAATGGCCCTGCGCCAGGTTCCTGATTGCCA
Source organism: Nakamurella sp. (assembly GCA_044867945.1). Taxonomy (GTDB): domain Bacteria; phylum Actinomycetota; class Actinomycetes; order Mycobacteriales; family Nakamurellaceae; genus Nakamurella. The sequence goes on from JBIOVW010000096.1 coordinate 1,679, forward strand.
GGGCCCAGGTCGCCGCGGTGGCAACGCCGCCGAAGCCCACCGCGCTCGCGCCGTCGGCGACCTGCCGCACCACATCGCCGGGGACCCCCGTCCACGCCATCAGGGAGGCGTTGACGACGTGCTCGGCGTCGTAACCCATCGCGCGCCGAACCTCGCGCACCTCCTCCATGAACCGACCTGCCCGGTGCACGCTGCCGCCGGTGAGCTGGGCGAGCGACATGATCCACAGCAGGGTGTCCAGCGCCTGCAGGGCGCCGGCGCTCCGGGCGGCCGACGCAGCGCGCTCGAGAGCTGCGTCCCGCCAACCGATGTCGCACAGGAACGTGGTCAGGGCGGCGATCGCCGTGCCCAACTGCATCATGTCGCGGTCATCGAGCCGTTCGATCTGGTCCATGGCCGCCCGGACCGGCGCGACTGCCCGGTCGTACGGCATCGCGATCATCGCGCTGAGCCCACGCAGGATCACCGCCGTCGGGCCGTCCAGCAAGGTGGCTCCGGCCGCCAGCCGTTCCCCCAACGACGCCAGGGTGACCCCGTACATCAGCCGGTCGGCGACCACGCAGGATTCGAAGGCCAGCAAAAGGGTTCGTTGTTCGAGGGCCGGATCGTGACCGTGAAACCCGTCCGCCGCTCCGATGAGCAGGGCCGTCCCGCGTAGCAGCGTGTGGGCGTCGCCGGCGAACAGCGCCACCCCGTACCTGACGACGGTGATCCGCGCGCGCAGCACCGGATCGAGCGATTCGGCGACGATTCCGTCCACCAGCCGGGCCGCGATCTGCACCGCACCCACCGCCACCGCCGCCTCGGCTGCCGCGACCAGCCGACCCGCGCGCACCCGACCCGGTGGCGTCAATCCGGCTGCCTGGGCGAGCACGCTCGCCCGCGACGCGAACCCGCCGCGACGGGCGGCCAGGTCGGCGGCGTGCTCAAGCCGGTCCGCGACGGCCGGATCGGTCCCAAGGGTGGCCAGCGCAGCATGCCAGGCCTCGATCTCGACCAACCCCAAACGGTCCGCCGACTCGGCAAGCGCACGGTGCGCTCGCCGCCGGTCGACCCCACCGGCCGCGTTGTACACGGCCGAACGCACCAGCGGGTGCCGGAACCTGACGGTGTCCGACAGTTCGATCAGGCCGACCGACTCGGCTCGGTCACCGGCACTCCGATCGATGCCGAGCCGGTCCGCGGCCGCACCGATCAAGTCGAAGCTGCCCGTCGAGTCCGCGGCGGCCAGTAGCAGCCACCCCTGAGCTTCCTCATCCACCTCGCGAACCCGACGCAGGTAGTGCGATGCCAACCGATTCCCCACCGGGATCGGCCGCCCGGCCAGGCCGAGGCCCACGAATTGCCGGGCCGACAACTCACCGGCGAGATCAACCAGGGCCAGCGGGTTCCCACCGATCGCCCGGACGATCTGGGCGGCCGTGGACGGATCGATGGGCTCGGCCAACGAGCGATGCAGGAGCCGAACTGCGCAGTCCATGGGCAGGTCGTGCAGGGTCAGGGCGGGCACCCCGACCAACCGATCGGCCAGGCCCTCCTCGGCGCGACCGGCGAACAGGATCGCGATCGGCTCGGCCTCGATGCGTCGGGCCACGAAACCCAGGGCATCGAGGCTCTCGGCGTCCAGTAGGTGGGCGTCATCGATCGCGCACACGATCGGGGTGTGCACGGCGGACGCCGACAGGAGGCCGAGGACACCGAGGCCGACCAGGAAGCGATCGGGTGGTGGTCCCTCGGCGGTGCCGGATGCGATCGTCAAGGCTTTCCGGTGACTGTCCGGCAGTTGCGTCGCGCGGTCCAGCAACGGGATCGTCAGCCGCGCCACTGCCGCGAACGGGATCGTCGATTCTGCCTCGTAGCCCACCACTCTCAGCGTCCGCATACCTGCCGGACGGTCGGTCAAGGCATCCAGCAGGGCTGTCTTACCGATTCCCGCTTCGCCCACCACCAGCATCGATCCACCGCGGCCGTTGCGGGCCCGGCCCAGCAGGATGCCGAGTTGGCGTCGTTCGGTCTCCCGACCCAGCAAGCCTTCGGCCCGTGACATGGCACGACCGTAGGGCAACCGATCGAAACTCCATCGCCACCCCCGGCCCGGGCCGGACCACCGTCGATCTGCTACTTGACCTCCATCTCCCCCAACCGCGACCAATCCGCGCCCGGAACGGTGATGCTGACGATCCGCGGGGTCTCGACCAGATACTGCGGCAGGTCGGCCTGCGCCTGCTTGAAGTGGTCGGAGGTCACATGCGCCTCGCCCGCGTCGTCCTGAAAGGCCTCCACCAGGACGAACTCGTTGCGGTCCTCGATGCTCCGCGACCAGTCGAACCACAGGTTGCCCGGCTCCGCGCGCGTCGCCTCGGTGAAGTCCTTGACCACGTCCATCCACTTGTCGGCATGCTCCGGCTTCACCGGGAACTTGACGGTGATGAAGATCATTCCGGACGCCTTTCTGTCGGATTCTCGTCTGGCTTCTCGTCGCGTCGGGCCGCCGGACGCCGACCCTATGACAGCTCCGTACCGTCTGCGACCGGTCGTTCTCATGGTGCGAGAAGCGGTCTGGATATTGGCCCAGATGCCGCCGAGAGTGGCTGCGTTCCCTGCGGGTACCACACCGAAGTGGAGAGGGTATGACGTCGACCCAGAACACCGATCGCGCCAGGCAGGTCCTGGTCCGGGCACTGCAGGCGGCGTATCCGCATGCGAACGTGCCGCGCGGACCCTATGAGCGCACCGCCGACAAGCTGATCGCGGACGCGGCCGGCTCGGCCTACAACCAGGCCACCCTGCAGCAGGGCCTGGCCGATCTGGAAGCGCTGGCCGGCGGCGACTTCGTCGGTCTGAGCAACGCCGACGGGTACAAGATCCTCAAACGGATCGAGTCCACCCCGTTCTTCGGCTACGTGCGCCGATTCGCCACCGTCGCGCTCTACGACGACCCCGACGTGTGGGCCGCCCTCGGCTACGAGGGCTCGTCCTTCGAGAAGGGCGGCTACCTGCACCGCGGCTTCAACGACCTGGACTGGCTCCCCGAGCCGCGGGTCACCCGGTACGAGGGACCGGTCAGGTTCGTGCCCATCGCCACCACCAAGACCGGAGCGTGAGCCCGATGGCCACCACCAAGGGCAGCGGCGGCGACCACGCCGGCGCGAACTTCGACCGGAACGACGACTCGGTCGTCGTGGTCATCGGCTCCGGCGCGGGCGGCGGCACGGTCGCACACGACCTCACCAAGGCCGGCGTCGACGTCGTCCTGCTGGAGGCCGGCCCGTACTTCACCATCGACGACTGGGTGAACAACGAGTGGGAGGCGTTCGGCCAGATGGCCTGGCTGGACATGCGCACCACCTCGGGCACCTGGCGGATGCCGCGGGACTTCCCGAACCTGCCCGCCTGGCTGGTCAAGGCCGTCGGCGGCAGCACCACCCACTGGGCCGGTGCGACCCCGCGGTTCTACGACCACGAGTGGAAGACCCGCAGCCGCTACGGCCGGATCGACGGCGCCAACCTGCTCGACTGGCCGGTGTCCGGCGAGCAGATGCGGCCCTACTACGCGACCGCGGAGGACCGCATCGGGTCCACCCACACCAACGGCCGGGCTCCGTTGCCGGCCAACAACAACTACTTCGTGTTCGCCAACGGCGCGGAGAAGCTGGGATACCACTTCTACGCGACCGGCCCGTACGGCACGAACGCCGAGCCGTACGACGGCCGGCCCGCCTCCATCCAGGACGGATTCAACTTCCAGGGCGACAAGAACGGCTCGAAGTGGAGCATCCTGGTCAGCGAGATCCCCAAGGCGCTGGCCACCGGCAAGCTCGACCTGCGGCCGAACTCCCACGCCGTGCAGATCACCCACGATGCGTCCGGCCGGGCCGACTCGGTGCTGTACCTGGACGCCGGCGGGAACCTGCTACGGCAGAAGGCGCGCGTGGTGTGCGTGGCCGGCAACTCGATCGAGACACCGCGGCTGCTCCTGTTGTCCGCGAGCCCGCAGTTCCCGGACGGGCTGGCCAACTCCTCCGGCCAGCTGGGCCGGAACTACATGCGGCACACCACCGGTTCGGTGTACGCCCAGTTCGACCGGCCGGTGCGCATGCACCGCGGTGAGACGATGGCCGGGTTGATCGCCGACGAGTCCCGCCATGATCCGGACCGCGGCTTCGCCGGCGGCTACTACATGGAAACCCTGTCCCTGGGCGTCCCGTTCCTGGCCAGTTTCGTCGAGCCCGGGCTCTGGGGGCCGGAATTCACCGCGATCATGGACGCCTACGCCAACACGGCGGGCATGTGGATCGTCGGCGAGGACATGCCGCAGGAAACCAACCGGGTCACCCTGAACACCGCTGTAAAGGATCAGCACGGGCTGCCGGTGGCGAACGTGCACTTCGACGATCACCCGAACGACACCGCGATGCGCAACCACGGTTATCGGCAGGGACAGGCCGTGTACGAGTCCGTCGGCGCGCTCAGCTCGC
>JBIOVW010000097.1:0-2411 GCA_044867945.1 Nakamurella sp.
GACATACGATCAGAGCTTCGCCGCGGTCGGAGGACCTCGGCCGCTTCGTCGCGGAGGTCGGTATGGAACTGGAGCACCGGTTCGAGGTTCCGGTGGGGGTCGAGAAGGCCTGGGTCGCCCTGCTGGACATGGAGAAGGTCGGCCCGTGCTTCCCGGGCGCGATTCTCGATCATGTCGACGGCGATGAGTTCAGCGGGTCGGTGAAGATCAAACTCGGCCCCATCAGGATGACCTACAAGGGCCACGCCCGGATCGTGGAGAAGGACGAGACCGCGCACCGGGCGAAGATCGAGGCCACCGGGAACGCCGGTGGGTCCACCTCCACCGCCGCGATGCTGGTGACCGCGACCGCGACCGCGCTGGCCCCCAACCGCACCCAGGTCGACCTTCGCACCACGCTGTCGCTGACCGGCCGCCCGGCCCAGTTCGGTCGCGGCGTGATGGTCGATGTCGGCAACAAGCTGATCGGGCAGTTCGCCGATTGCGTGTCCAACAAGCTGGCCGGGCATGACGCCGGCGGGGCCGAGCTGGTCGATGTCACCAACCCCGACGAGGTCGCCGCCGACTACGTCACGCCCGCGCCGACCGCACCGGCGGCCGCCGGGACCGCAGGTGCCACCGCCGCGGGCGGCGAGCTGGATCTGTGGTCGGCCACCGCGGTGCCCGTCCTCAAGCGGGTCCTGCCGATCGTGGCCGGGATCATCGCCCTGGTCCTGCTGCGCAAGCTGTTCAAGCGGCGTCCCGACGACGCCGAGGCGGACGAGTAACCCGCCCCGGCGGACCTCACCGGCTGATCCAGTCCGTTCTTGAACTGCGGGTCGGCCGAAAATCCACCTCAGCAGCCTAAGAAGGCTGCCCGTGTGGATCTGGGCAGCCCGACCGCGGTGGTCACGGGATCCTGGCCGGGCTCAACTCGCGACGACGTCCGCACGAGCGCCTTGGCGCCACGCTGATCAAGTCGGCGAAACCGTGTCCGATTTGTCCGGGTCGGCGCCGCGTTGACGCCCGACTGCCACCCGCACACCCAGCCGGACCAGCGCGGCGGACAGGGCCCACGGCGGAATGGCCCGCGGCGGTCAGACGAGGCCGTTCTTGCGGATCGACTTCGCCTCGTACATGGCGGCGTCGGCGCGATCCAGCAGCGAGTTCGTGTCGAAGTCGGGGTCCGCGGACGAGGCGCTCGCACTGCCGATGCTGGCCGAGATGCCCTTGTCGGCCAGCCGCTGGTGGGCCCGCTCCACGAGCGCCTGGGCGTCCTCCTGGGTGGCGCTGGTGATCAGGACGGCGAACTCGTCGCCACCGACCCGGGCGATGGTGTCGTTCTCCCGGAATGCCGTGCGCAGCACCTCGGCCACGGATCGGATCAGCGCGTCGCCGGCCGCATGCCCGTATCGGTCGTTGACCGACTTCAGGTCGTCGACGTCGACGTAGACGACCGTCAGGTCCAGGCCCTTCTGGCGCAACTTGGCCGGCAGGTCGCGGACGACCTCGTAGAGCCCCCGTTGGTTGGCCAGTCCCGTGAGCTCGTCGGTGGTGGCCAACCGGTGGACCTCCCGCTGGGCGGTCTCGAACCGCCGCACCGTGCGACGGCGGGCGATGTTGAGCACGATGGCCAGCGCGTTGGCCTTGATGATCTGCGAGACGAAGGTGGCCGGCGGGACCGGGAGGCCGAATGCCATGCCGCACAGGATCCAGAACACGTCGACGAACGTGATGGTGGCGGCGGCCCAGAACCAGTTGTGCACGAGGGCGCCCAGGGCGACGATCACCAGCAGCATGCCGATCGCCGGATAGGTCACCCCGGTGCCGACGATGTAGGTCATCGGGTTGGCCGCCACCAGCGCGGTGATGACCGCGCCGAACTTGAGCGAGTTCCGGCGCAGCACATCACCCCGGCCGCTGTGCAGGACCAGGAAGGAGACGGCCAGGAACACGCCGGTGAGCGCCGCCAACCCGGACGACCACCAGGACCCGGGGGTCAGGTCGAACTTGAACTGGACGACCGACACGATGCCGAACATGACCGCGCCGAGCCCGCAGAACGGCCCCATCGCGTCGTTGATGACGACCGACTGATTGTCCTCGTCCAGGTCGCGCTTGGACATCGGCGCGCGCCACCACGACCCCCCGCGCCGCTCACCGCTTCGCGACTGTGTCACCACTATCAGCTATCCCCTGTAACCCCGCCTGCCATCGGCGTGCCGCCCTCCGGGTTGCCGAGCCAGACCGGGCGGTGCCGGAGGCCGCACGTGTGTAAGGACAAGGAAATCACGAATCGACGCTAGCTGATCGCCGGAGTCCGAATCATGCCGTTCGGAGCGTCAAGAATCACCGGGTTGGATGGCGGCTCCACCGGCGCGACATGTGGACGCCGTCGTTGCGTCATCGCCGATCGACGTAGCGAATCTCCA
>JBIOVW010000098.1:0-5330 GCA_044867945.1 Nakamurella sp.
TGCACCATCAGCTGGGCCCGCCGCGCCTGCGCCCGCGCCATGTCCCGATCGGCAGCCTTCAACGAGTCGACCAGCAACGCCGCCGACCCGCCTCCCACCACCGATCCACCCATACCCGAAAGCTACAACAGACGTACGACACTACCCCCTGACCAGGCCATTCACCATCGACGCGGCAACCGTCCGATACCCCGCAGACCCGCAGCTGCTGGACGCCGGACGTCACCCGGACCGGCCGCCAACAGGGCGGTTCAGGCCCACTGATCCGACGCGGCCAGCGGGTCGGATCATCCGGTTGGGGTGGTCCGCCCTTGCGTCCCCGGTTGCCAGGCTCTGGGCCATGACCGAAAAGGCTGAGGGGCGAAGTATGGCGATGGATCGCGGCGGCGCGCGTCGGGGGAGTCTGCCGATTCCGGATCGGCAGTACCTGGGCCTGATCACCTACGACGCGAAGGACCCGGACACCAGGTTCCCGCCCATCGAACCGTTGCTGCCGCCGGAGGGCGCCCCGAACGTGCTCGTCGTGCTGCTGGACGACGTCGGTTTCGGTGCGGGCAGCGCATTCGGTGGGCCGGCCCGGATGCCGACCGCGGAACGCCTGGCGGCCGGCGGGCTGACCTACAACCGCTTCCACACGACCGCCCTGTGCGCGCCGACCCGCGCCGCCCTGCTGAGCGGCCGCAACCATCATTCGGTCGGCATGGGGCTGATCACCGAGACGGCCACGGCCGCCCCGGGGTCCAGCGGCCTGCGCCCGAACACCAAGGCCGCGCTGCCGATGACGCTGAAGTTGAACGGGTACTCGACGGCCCAGTTCGGCAAGTGTCACGAGGTGCCGCCGTGGCAGACGTCGCCGGTCGGGCCGTTCGACGCATGGCCGACCGGGGGCGGCGGGTTCGAGTACTTCTACGGGTTCATCGGCGGGGAGAACAACCAGTACTACCCGGCGCTGTATGACGGGACCGCCCCGGTAGAGCCGGATAGGACGCCCGAGGAGGGTTACCACCTCACCGAGGACCTGGCCGACAATGCGATCGACTGGATCCGCGGCCAGAAGGCGCTCGCACCGGACAAGCCGTTCTTCGTGTACTTCGCGCCCGGCGCCACCCACGCCCCGCACCACGTGCCGTTGGAATGGGCCGACAAGTATGCCGGGCAGTTCGCCGAAGGCTGGGACGCCGAACGCGAGAAGATCATCGCCCGGCAGAAGCAACTCGGCGTGGTGCCCGAATCCGCCGAACTGACCGCTCGACCGGCTGCGATCCCGGCGTGGAACGAGATGGACGAGACCCTCAGGCCGGTGTTGGAACGGCAGATGGAGGTCTACGCGGGCTTTCTCGAACACACCGACCATCACGTCGGTCGGATCATCGACACGCTCGAGACGATCGGTGCGCTGGACAACACGCTGATCTACTACATCATCGGCGACAACGGCGCCTCGGCCGAGGGCACGGTGCACGGCGCGTTCAACGAGATGGCCAACTTCAACGGCATGGCCGCCGTCGAGACACCGGAGTTCATGGCGTCGATAAAGGACAAGCTGGGCACCAAGGACTCCTACAACCATTACTCGGTCGGCTGGGCCTGGGCGATGTGCACCCCGTACCAATGGACCAAGCAGGTCGCGTCGCACTGGGGCGGTACCCGCAACGGCACCATCGTGCACTGGCCCGGTGGGATCGCCGGTGCGGGCGGGGTCCGGTCCCAGTTCTGCCATGTCATCGACGTGGCGCCCACTGTGCTGGCGGCGGCGGGCATCCCGGAACCCGACTTCGTCAACGGGGTTCAGCAGTCGCCGATCGAGGGCACCGACATGACCTACACGTTCACCGACGCCGATGCGCCCGAGCGGCACGACCTGCAGTACTTCGAGATGGCCGGCAACCGCGGGATCTATTTCAAGGGCTGGAGCGCGGTCACCCGGCACAGCACCCCGTGGCTGCCCAACGAGGTGCTGCCGCCGTTGGACGAGGACGTCTGGGAGCTCTACGACGGCACCAGCGACTGGACGCAGGCTCGGGACCTCGCCGCGGAGCAACCGGACCGACTCGCGAAGCTGCAACGGCTGTGGCTGATCGAAGCGGTCAGGTACAACGTGCTGCCAATCGACGACCGCCGGTTCGAACGTCTCAATGCGACGATCGCCGGCCGCCCGCAGCTGGTCACCGGCACGACGCAGGTGCTGTTCCACGGTATGAAGCGCCTCAGCGAGGGCAGCGTCATCGACATAAAGAACCGCTCGTTCTCGGTGACGGCCGCCGTGGACGCGCGGGCCGATGCCGCGTCGAGCGGGGTGCTGATCGCGCAGGGCGGCAGGTTCGGCGGCTGGGCCCTCTACCTCAAACAGGGCCGGCTGAAGTTCGTCTACAACCTGCTCGGCATGCACGAGTACATCACCGCGGCCACCGAGGACCTGCCGGCCGGCCGCCATCAGGTCCGCGCCGAGTTCGCCTACGACGGCGGCGGATTGGGCAAGGGCGGGGACGTCACTCTGTTCTGCGACGGCCGCCGGGTCGGGACCGGGCGGGTGGAGATGACCCAGCCGTTGATCTTCTCCGCCGACGAGACCACGGACATCGGCGACGACTACGGCATGCCGGTCAGCGCCGACTATGGCGGGTCGAGCAGGTTCAACGGACGAATCGACGTGGTGCAGATCGACGTCGGCGACGACGATCAGTCCCACCTGATCGACCCCGTCGAGGTGGCCAGGGTCGCGATCTCCCGGCAGTGAGCGTGGCCCCGCACACGCCGCCGATCGGCCGGCCCAAGGGGATGGTGCTGGTGCCCGGCGGCACCGGCACTCTCGGCAGCCTCGACTTCTACCCGGAGGAGCGGCCACCGCGCCAGGTCACCGTCGGTGACACGTGGATGGACGAGCACCCCGTCACGAACGCCCAGTTCCGCCGGTTCGTCAGGGACACCGGGCATGTCACGGTGGCCGAACGGGACCTGACGCCGGCCGATTTCCCGGAGGCCGACCCGGCGGACCTGGTGCCCGGTTCCCAGGTGTTCATCGGCACCGACGGGCCCGTGCCGCTCGACGACTGGACCCGTTGGTGGGCGTGGATCCCCGGCGCGAACTGGCGGCATCCCGAGGGCCCGGACAGCACCCTGCACGGCCGCGACCTGCATCCGGTGGTGCACGTGGGCTTCGAGGACGCCCGTGCCTACGCGACCTGGGCGGGCAAGGCGCTGCCCACCGAAGCCGAATGGGAATACGCCGCGCGCGGCGGACTGCACCGGGTCACCTACCCGTGGGGTGACGACTTCACCCCCGGCGGCCGGGTGCTGGCCAACACCTGGCGTGGACGGTTCCCGTACGAGAACCTGGATCCGCCCGGCGCGGACCGGACCACACCGGTGAAACGTTTCGCACCCAACGGATACGGCCTCTACGATGTCGTCGGCAACGTGTGGGAATGGACCAGGACACCGTGGGTCGAGTCACCCGCCGAGCCAGGTGGCGGTCCACCGTGCTGCGCGCCCGTGCTCACTGAGCAGGACCGGTTCGTCATCAAGGGCGGGTCGCATCTGTGCGCGCCGTCCTACTGTCACCGCTACCGTCCGGCCGCCCGGCAGGGGCACACCATTCGCAGCACGACCAGCCATCTCGGGTTCCGATGCTGCCGGTCGGCCGGCGGTTAGCACCGCGCCGGCCGGCCGCACCGGTCAGGAGCCAGACCCGGTCTCCGCGGCCTGCGCCTGAAGCTCCGCCAACCGGTCCGGGTCCTGCACGCTCATCCAGGCCAGCACGTCCCGGAAGGGCACGCACGCGACGCCCTCCTGGCCGCACTTCTCCAGGACGAACTTGGTCAGCGCATCCTCGTAGGCGTTGTTGTTCCACGCGTTGAAGTGATTGCCCAGCACCAGGGGCGCTCGGTTGCCATTCCACGTCGCGTTGAACATGTCGTTGTAGGTCTGGTACACCTGATCGGAATCTGCCGCCGACTGGGCGGGCGTCACTCCGTCACTGTTCCCTCGACGCTGCATGAAATAGAAGTTGTAGTCCATTGTGATCACGAACTTGTCGGTCCCGTGAATGGGGAACTCCGCCATCCCGAACTGCCAGATCTTGTACTGCTTCGACGGCGTCGGCCAGGAAATACCGCGCTTGGTGATCGACGAGTCGTAGGTGATGCCGTGATCGACAAGGGCCGGGAACAACTCCTCGGGCTTGCCCTCCAGGCATGGGGTTCGCTCACCCTTGATCGTGGTCGGATCCAGATTCAGATTCGGCACCTGCACGCCCGGATTGTTCTGCTTGACGTTCTCGACCAGCGAGAAGAACTGATCCAGCTCCCAGTTCCACTGGTCCTTCGACCACACCTTGCCGCTCGGTTCGGATCCCCCGTCGCAGAAGTGGCCGTTGAAGTGGGTGCCGATCTCGTTGCCCTCCTCGATCGCCTGGTTCAGGTCGTCGATCTCCGTGGGCAGGTCGGCCGCGCTGTTCCAGCTGATGTCGGAGTCGCCGGGCTCGTGATTCGGCCCCTCATAGGCCCCCTTGGTCTGGTCGGAGAGCATGTAGGTGCCGGACAGGAAGCCGGTGAACTTGAACGGCACCTGCTTGGAGACGTCGAACCAGTGCTGCCACTTCTCGTGCCAGCCGACGCCGTCGAAGCTGACGATGATGAACTGCGGGGGCTTCTCGCCCGGCTTCAGCTTGGTCGGCACGAAGCCGGACGGCAGCGCCACACCCTCACCCGCGGTGCCGTTGCCGGACTGGGTGGCAGTGGGGCCGGGAGCCGTGCTGTCCGGGGTCGACGCCTCCGAGCTGGTGGCGGCGGCTTCCGACGACGCCGGGCTCGATCCCGGACCGGCGGTCACGACGCTGGTGACTGTGACGTCGCTGGCCGCGCTCGAGCCGCCGCAGGCGGACAACAGCAGGGCAAGCACCCCCGTCACCGCCACGATGATCTTGTGTCGACGCGCCACTCTCATATGCCCCCCGCTTCAACCCACTTCACAGACGTCACCCGGATCCCGGGCGAACGGCTTCTAAGGCTACTGTCCACCGGTGCGGGTGCGGGGGCGGTGAAGACCGGGCGCGGCGCCCCGGCCACGCACCATCCGGGCTCGTCGGTGCCGACCGGGACCGGAGCCTATGCTGGCCCGTCATGACCAGCGGACCCCCGCCGAGCACGCCGCCACCTGCGCCGATACCGCCGGCTCCGGACTCGGACGGCTTCACCCCGCGCCCCTATACCCCGCGGTCGCTGTGGGTGGAACTGGTCGTGGTGTTCCTGGCCACGCTGGGGTCCAGCGGCCTGTCCTCGCTGGTGAGCCTGATCGACTCGTTGCTTGCCCCGGTACCGCTGTCCGCGCAG